>NZ_JBMRCP010000048.1:0-3653 GCF_057350545.1 Pseudolysinimonas sp.
ACATCATCGGGCGTTTCGGCGGCGACGAGTTCATCGTGCTCTGCCCCGACACCGACCACGACGACGCCGCCCACATCGCCGAACGGCTGCGCGAGGCGATCGCCGAGCCGATGCCGTGGCTGCCCGAGGGTTTCGCGGTTTCGGCGAGCGTCGGCGTCGTCGTGCAGCGCGTCGTCCCCGACGCCCGCCCGACCACCGACGACCTGCTCGAGCTCGCCGACAACGAGATGTACCGGGCGAAGAACTCCGGTCGCAACCGGGTGAGCCTCACGGCGTACTGAGCCCCCGCATCCCGCTCGCGGGCGGCGCGGATCAGACCGTGACGGTCTCCGCGACGTGGTCGGACTCGGGCGTCGCACGCTCGTAGCCGGGGCCTTCGGCGGGGATGCCGTGCTTGTCGAGCGCCGACTCCACGATCGTGAGGCCCTCCATGCCGGGGAGCTTCGCGATGTGCGAGTCGATGTCGCGGATCAGGCGACGTCCCTCGGTGCCGCCGAAGAGCTGGCCCATCACGTGCTTCACCTCGGACTCGGACGAGATGCCCGACCCGACCGGCGCCCACGCCTTGCGGAGGGCGAAGCGCGCGATGACCTGCGCCTTCTTGCTCTTCGCGAGGCGGTCGCGCGCCTGGGTCGCGTAGAACGCGACGTGCTTCGTCTCCTGCTGCGCGATGCGCTTCAGGAGCTCGGCGAGCACGGGGTGGTTCTCCTGCTTCGCCATGCGGTGGTACGCGGCATTCGCCGACCACTCGTTCGCGGCGCCCCAGGCCATGTGCACGGCGACGAAGTCGTTGCCGACGAGCCCGCCGAGGAGCGACTGCTTGATCGGGTCGAGCCGGTCCTTCCAGCCGAGCTTGAGGCGCGTGGCCTTGAGCTCGTCGTAGTCGACCGAGATCCCGTGCTTGCCGAGGACGGCGGCGAGCGCCTCGCCGTGCCAGAACTCCTCGCGGTTCCACATCGTCATGAACGAGCCGATCTCCGGCTCCTTGTGCGACGGGGTGGTGAGCAGATCGCGCAGGTAGCAGACCGTGTGGTACTCGACGTCGCACATGTAGCGCAGCACACGGAGGCTCTCCGGCGGCAGCGGGTCGGTCTCGAACGCCTCGAGGTCGAGGTCGGTCCAGGTCACCGGCTCGGATTGAGCGGTGTACCTGTCGATGTCGAACGCCACGGGTGCTCCCTTAGTCGGAGGGGGTCGTCTCAGAGGGCTTCGGAGCCACGGAGGACACCGGATTGCCGTCCATCAAAGCACGCCGAGGTGAGCGCATGCCCTTCTTCCAGTTGTGCACCGGCCAGTGACGCTTCTGCGCCTCCTTGGCGAGCTGCGGATCGGGGTTCACCGCGGTGGGATGTCCGACCATCTCGAGCCAGCCGAGGTCGGCGTGACTGTCGCCGTAGCCGTACGACGCGGCGAGGTCGGCACCGTGCTCCTTCGCGTACCGGGTGAGCCACGCGGCCCGGGACTCATCGACGATCGGAGGCTTCGTGAGGTAGCCCGTGAGCACCCCGTCGCGCTCATGCATGTGGGTCGCGACGACTTCGTCGAAGAGGTTCTCGAAGGGTTTCGCGAGCAGTCCGATCGAGCCGGAGACGAGCACCGTGCGGTGACCGGCCGCCTTGTGCGCGTTGATCTGCTCGAGCGCCGCGACGCTCGTGTGCCGGCGCATCGTGTCGCCGTAGCCACCCGCGACGATCTTCTCGAGACGCGCGACCGGCATCCCCTCGTAGCGCCGCAGGAAGGAGCGGATGAACTCGCCGCGGTTGCGCCGCTCGGCACGCAGGTAGCCGGGCACCGACCCCAGGATGCGCGCGACCTCGGCGGGCCAGGTCGCCTTGCGGAATCCGGCGGAGCGCACCCAGAGGTACTGCTGCACGATGTTCGAGTCGACGACCGTGCCCTCCATGTCGAAGATCGCGAGCACGTCGCCGCGCGGCGGCAGTTCGACGGCGCGAGTCGGGAGGGCGGCGGCGCGCTCGGCCTGCCGCGCCCGCGAGAACGCCTTGGTGAGCTTCGCGATCGCCGGGAAGTGCACGTTCTGGAGGTAGTCGTCCCAGTCGATCGCCGCGATGTCGAAGCCCTTGTCGGCCTTCTCCTTCGCCGGCAGCGCATCGTGCAGGGCCTTGAGGTTGGAGTCGTCGAAGATGAGCTCGGTCTCGACGTAGACGCGGTAGAGCGAGACGAAGTTGCGCAGGGTCGCGAGGTCGGCGACGCCCTTCTGCAACTGGGCGAGGGTCTTCTGCGACGCCTTCGTCTTCGGCAGGATGCGCAGGGCGCGTTCGCCGGCTTTGACGCGGCGCTCGAGTCGGCTGATGCCGCGCTCGACCTTCTCGGGGCCGGGGAAGCGCCACACCGGCACCGGGATCGGCTTGCCGTTGCGGTCGGTGAGCGGGTTCTTCTCGAAGAACTGGTGCACGTTCTCGTACATCTGGTGGAACGGCACCGGGTTGCTCGCGCCGGAGGCGACGTGGAAGTACTCCGGTTCGCCCTTCTTCGGCGGATTGGCTGCGGCGGCGATGATCGCGTTGACGACGTAGTCGACCGGGATGAGGTCGAGGATGCTGTCGGGCAGCCCGGGGAACTCGGGGAGTTGACCGCGACCGTAGGCCATGATCAGCGGATCGGCGACTTTGAAGCCGTCGATCCAGCCGGGGAACGGATGCTTCAGGGCGCTCTCGATGATCGCCGGACGCACGACCGACAGGCGGTGATCGCGGCCCCACAGCTCTTCGGCCGCCCGCTCGGAGAACGCCTTCGAGAGCGTGTAGACGTCGGTCCAACCGAGGCTCTGCGCGCGCGTGCGGCCGGCATCCACCAGCTCCTGGCGCACCCACGCGATGCGGGCGATCTCACTCCACTTCGCGACGGCCTGCGGGCCCTCCTTGCCGTGCTCGGCCTGGGCGGTCTTCATGAACTCGCGCAGGCGATGCGGCTCGCGCGACTCGTTCTCGATGCGACGGTGCGCGTCGAACGACGACGCGTACTCGGCGCGCCAGTCGACGTCGTGCTTGAGGCTCGTCTCGGGCGCGACGCCCTTGCGCAGCCCCTGCACGTAACACGTGGAGACGTGCACGACGCGCGGGTCGCCGCCCGCGGCGCGCACGTTCTCGTAGAGGTTCATGGCGCCGCCGATGTTCGCCTCGAACGACTCGTTGATCGGATCGTCGAACGACACGCTCGCGGCGCTGTGGATGACGAGGTCGACGTCCTTCGGCACCGTGAAGGCCGAGGTCAGTCCACCCTCCACGACCTTGATGCGGTTCTTCACCGCGTCGTCGATGCCCTTCTCGCCGACCTTCTCCCGCCACGCGGCGAAGACGGGCTTCTTGAGCAGGCCGCGCACACGGTCTTCCGCCGTGGCGCCGGCCTTGACGCGCACGAGGATCGACACGGTCATGCCGGGGTGGACGCTCAGCAGACGCTCGAGCACCGCCTGGCCGACGAAGCCGGTGGGGCCGGCCAGGAAGACCTTCGCGTCGCCGAGATCGGTGGTCGCCTTCTTCGGGGTCACGGGACCAGTCTCGCAGCCACGGTGGGGCCGAGGGGAGCCAGGCCGGGCAGAGCGGCGACCGCGGAGGCCAGTTCGGCGGCGCGCGCGGCGCCCCCGTCACCTCCGAAGACCGTGGCCTCGAAGAAGGTGCGCTCCTCGGCGGGAC
>NZ_JBMRCP010000049.1:0-36356 GCF_057350545.1 Pseudolysinimonas sp.
GCCCCCGCCGGCATCGCGCGCGACCTCGGGCTGCCGATCCTCGCGACGGGCAACGCGCACTACGCCCGGCCCGAGCGCGCGCCGCTCCCGACCGCCCTCGCCGCCGTGCGGGCGCGCGCGAGTCTCGACCAGCACGAGCCGTGGCTGCCCGCTGCGGGCGGCGCCTACCTGCGCTCGGGCTACGAGATGCGGTCCCGCTTCGCGCGCTACCCGGGTGCCGTCGCCTACTCGGTCGAACTCGCCCGTGAGACGGCGTTCGAACTGCGCAGCGCCACCCCGCGCCTGCCGCAGCTCCCCGTGCCCGCGGGGCTCACGCTCATGGAGTGGCTCGCCGCCGAGACCTGGCGGGGTGCCGCCGAGAAGTACGGTCCCGACCTCCCCGAGGGTCACCGCCGACGGCTGCAGAGCGAGCTGGATGTCATCGCCGCGAAAGACTTCCCGGGCTACTTCATGCTCGTGAAGGACATCGTCGACTTCGCCCGGCGCTCCGGCATCCTCTGCCAGGGTCGCGGCAGCGCCGCCTCGAGCGCCGTCTGCTACGTGCTCGGCATCACGGCGATCGACGCGATCTTCTACGAGCTGCCGTTCGAGCGGTTCCTGTCGAGCATCCGCGATGAAGAGCCCGACATCGACGTCGACTTCGACTCCGACCGGCGGGAGGAGGGCATCCAGTACGTCTACGAGACCTACGGCCGTGAGAACGCCGCCCAGGTCGCCAACGTCGTCACCTACACGCCGCGCAACGCCGTGCGCGACATGGCGAAGGCGCTCGGCCACGGCCCCGGGCAGCAGGACGCCTGGTCGAAGCGGCTCGAGCGCTGGGGCGACCCGGTCATCGAAGATCTCCGCGACATCCCGCGATCCGTGCTCGACCTGTCGGGCGAGCTGCTCGGCTTCCCGCGGCACCTCGGCATCCACTCGGGCGGCATGGTGATGACGGAGCGTCCGATCGGCGAGGTCGTGCCGATCGAACACGCGCGCATGGACAAGCGCACGGTCCTGCAGTGGGAGAAGGACGACTGCGCCTGGATGGGGCTCGTCAAGTTCGACCTGCTGGGGCTCGGGATGCTCTCCGCCCTCCAGCATTCGTTCGACTGCATCCGGGATGCCTTCGGGCGCGAGTTGACGCTGTCGACGATCCCCAAGGAGGAGGAGGCCACCTATGACGCGCTCTGCCGGGCTGACGCGATCGGCATCTTCCAGGTCGAGAGCCGCGCGCAGATGGGACTGCTCCCCCGGCTCCAGCCGCGGCGCTTCTACGACCTCGTCATCCAGATCGCCCTCATCCGGCCAGGTCCCATCCAGGGCGGCGCGGTGCACCCGTTCGTGCGCCGCAAGCTCGGCGAGCCGTTCGAGTACCTGCATCCCGAGCTCGAGCCGATCCTCGGCAAGACGTTCGGGGTGCCGGTGTTCCAGGAGCAGGTGCTCAAGGTCGCGCGCGACCTGGGCGGGCTCGACGCCGAGGAGGCCGACCTGCTGCGCCGGTCGCTCGGGTCGAAGCGCGGCAAGGTGCGCATCGAGTCGCTGCGCGAGAAGCTCGAGGTCGGGCTCCACGCGAAGGGGCTCGACGACGACGGGATCGACACGATCTACGGGCAGATCCAGGCGTTCGCGAACTTCGGCTTCGCCGAGAGCCATGCCCTTTCGTTCGCGCTGCTCGTCTACGCCTCCTCGTGGCTCAAACTGCACTATCCGGCGGCGTTCCTCGCCGGGCTGCTGCGGGCGCAGCCCATGGGCTTCTACTCTCCCGCGACGCTCGTCGCCGACACCCGGCGTCACGGCGTCGAGGTGCGGCGCCCCGACATCCTGCGTTCGGGGGTGTTCGCGCTGCTCGAGCCGCTCGACGAGCAGGGCCCGCTGGCGGGGGGCGACGGGGTGCTGCCCGAGACGGGACTCGACGCGTGCCTCGGGGTGCAGCCGCCCGTCCCTCCGCGGTTCGACCGCGACGCCCCCGACACGAACCCGGCTCACCGCCGCGACGGCACCGCCGCGGTGCGGCTCGGGCTCGCCGGGGTGCGCGGCATCGGTGAAGGGGTCGCGCGCAAGATCGTGGCCGAGCGCGAGGGGCCGCGGGGTGCGTACACGTCGATGGAGGATCTCGTGCGGCGGGTCGGGCTCACCGCGACGCAGCTCGAGGCGCTCGCCTCCGCCGACGCGTTCGAGCCGTTCGGACTCGAGCGGCGGGAGGCGCTCTGGCGGGCAGGCGCGGCGGCGGGCGACCGGGCCGAGTTCCTGCCGCAGACGGTCGTCACGGTGCAGCCGCCGCTCTTCGGCGACCCGACGTCGTTCGAGGTGCTGCGAGACGACCTCTGGTCGACCGGTATCTCAGTCGACGATCACCCGGTCGCGCATCTGCGCGCAGCCCTCGACGAGCGCGGCGTGCTCAGTTCGGCGGCGTTGCGCACCCACGAACCGGGTCGCCGGGTCGAGGTGGCGGGTCTCGTCACCCACCGCCAGCGTCCGGGGACGGCGAGTGGGATGACGTTCATGAACCTCGAAGACGAGCACGGTTGGGTGAACGTCATCTGCTCGGTCGGAGTCTGGAAGCGCTATCGCCGTGTCGCCCGTGAGTCACCGGCGCTGCTCGTGCGCGGCATTCTCGAGCGCTCGCCCGAAGGCGTCACCAACCTCGTCGCCGACGCGTTCGAGCCGCTGAGCGCCGGCGTCCTCCACCGTTCGCGCGACTTCCACTGACCCTCTTCGGAGCCGACGCGTGCGCGGTTTGTCACGAGAAAGGGGACGCGCCTCGGAGGCGTCTCGCGCGTTAGCCTGGCCACTCCACCGATCCCACCCGAAGGGCTACGGCGATGTCGTCGATCCTGCGTACCGCGCTCCGCGCGTGGTACGCCCTGCGCCTCCTCGAGCTGCGCAAGCATCGACGACCCCAGGACTCGGCGGTCACCCGATCGGGCGATCCGCGCGCGGATCGGGTCCTCCTCATCGGCAACGGCTTCACACACGGCTGGGGTGTCGACTCGCACCGACAGGCGCTCACCGGGCGACTGTCCGACGCGGTCGCCGACCGGACGGGCCGCGGGTGCGATCTGGATGTCGTCGGCGCGGAGTCGATGAACGCCCGGTCGTCACTCGCCTGGGTCGGCGGCGATCGCGACCTCGGTGATCTCGACGCCGTGGTCGTCGCCCTCGGGCTCAACGACGCACTCCGACGCACCCCGGTGCCGGACTGGGAGCGGGGGTTGGGTGAGCTCCTCTCGTCGGTCGTGCCGAGGCTGCGTCCGGATGCCGCCGTGCTCGTCGTGGGCATCCCTCCCGTGCGGGCGCTCCCGGCGTTCGACGGGGTCGTCGCCCGCGCCTCCGAGGGGCACCGCGACCGGCTCAACGCCGCCGCGACCTGGACCGCTGAGCTGCACGGCGTCGCGCACCTCGAGATCGGCGAGTTCGTCCCCGACACCCGTGGACGGCTGACGGCGTCCGCCGTCTACGCGCAGCTCGCCGCACGCATCGCCGTCGAACTCGCACCCGCGCTCGTCTCGTCGCGTCCCGACCCCGAGCCGCGCGAGCCGCAGGCGGACCCGCTCTGGGAGTGGAGCGGTACCGAGGAGGTCGTCGCCCTCGCCGCGAAGGGCGGCTCGCCCGTGCTGCGGAGGCTCGCCGAGACGGCGCAGAAGGCGTTCAAGGTCGAGCTCGCCGTCGTGAGCCTCGTGAACGGCGACCGGCTCTTCTACGCCAACAACACCGACGTCATGCCCGGCTCGGTGCCGCTCGACCTCTCGTTCTGCCAGTACACCGTCGCGGAGGAGGCGCCGGTGATCATCCCCGACGCGCGCGTCGACGACCGTTTCGCCGACAACCCCCTCATCGATCTGTCCTTCATCAACTTCTACGCGGGCTATCCGCTGCGCGCGTCGGACGGGAAGGTGATCGGGTCGTTCTGTCTCCAGGGCTCGCGCGCGCGCAACGGCGAGTCGGTCTCGATCGAGGCGCTCCGCGGGCTCGCGCTGCAGGCGGAAGCGGAGTTGCGACGCTTCGAGAAGCCGCAGCAGCCCCCCGCGCCCGACGGTCCTGCCTACGCCTTCGACGATCGGCCGCTCTCGCAACCGTGAGCGGGATCTACGCCTCGCCCGCGAGCCGTCGCAGCCGCCGTCGTGCGTAATCCTGGGCGCGCGGACCGCCCCCGATCGCGCGGCCGGCGAACCACAGCGCGGCGCGCGTGAGTGTCACGACCGGTAGCGCCGAACGGCGCAGGCCGAGCATCCGACGATACGGCCGCGGGATGGTGGCGACCGCCCCGGCGAACAGGAGTCGATAGGCGATGCCGAGCGACCCGGTGAAGGGCGGACGACGCAGGAACCGCACGACCTCGGCCACCCGCTCGTCACCGCGGAGGTCGCCGCGCGCGAGGTACCCGTCGCGGCGCGCCCGCAGCTCCGCGGCCGACCGCGGTGGTGAGGCGACGCCCATGAGCAGCCCCGCGGTCGCCCAGTCGTGCACGTAGCCGTCCGAGCCTCCCGGGATGGGTCCGCCCCACACCTCGTGGCAGGTCAGGAAGGCGTCGGCGAACGCGACGTGCACCCAGTCGACGAGCTCCCCGTCGGTCGCCGAGTACTCGCGCGTCTCCCCCGACCCCGCGCGGTACTCGCCCGCCACGCGCGCGTGGAAGCGACCGACCCGGCCGAGCTCGCCGTCCGCCTGCGCGCGCGAGCCGTACGTGAGCGTCACGATCCAGCGCACCGTGCCGGAGAGTCGGCCGATCGGATCCTCGCGGTAGCGCGACCAGTCGTGCACTCCCGCCATCGCACCGGGGTGCAGCGCCTGCAGGAGGAGGGCTCGGATTCCGGCGACGAAGGTGCCCATCCCGGCGTGCACGATCCACGGTGCCGAGTCTTCGGCGAAGTAGCCGGCGTCGTCGCCCTCCGCGAGCGCGAGCACGTAGGGGGCGCTGCCGTCGGGATGCCCGGCGACCGCGGTCAGCAGGCGTGCCCGCAGCGACTCGGCCATCGTCTCCTCCGTCTCAGCGTTTCGTGATCCGGGAGCGGAGGATGTCGATGCGCGCCTGGAGCTGCGCCACCGTCGCCCGCGCGACCTCGGGACCGCCGCCGAGGCGACGCACTTCGGCGTGGATCTGCGCGTGCGTCTCCCCCGACTGTTTCGACCAGACGGAGACGAGGCTGTTCAGCAGCCGGCGCTGCTCGGCGAGGCTGCGGTGCAGCGGAACGGGCTCGGCGGCCTCGGGGTTCTCCTGGCGTCGCTCGACACCCCGCCGGGCCTGCCGCGCCTGCCGCAGCTTGAGCAGCCGGCTCACGTCTTCCGGCTCGAGGATGCCCGGGATGCCGAGGAACTCCCACTCCTCGGGGCTGCCCGGCTCGGCGAGCGTTCCGTAGTCTTCCCCGTCGAAGAGCACCTTCTCGAACTGCGCGACCGATCCGAGGGTCGTCCACTCGTACTCGTCGAGCAGCTCGGCCGAGGCGGCTTCGCGTTCCTGAGCGCTCTCCAGGAGTCCGTCGTCGAGCAGTTCGTCGTCGCCGCGTTCGCGATCGAGGGCGTGGTCGCGCTCACGCTCCATCTCGGCCGCGAGGGTCAGCAGAACGGGCACGCTCGGCATGAAGACCGAGGCGATCTCGCCGCGGCGGCGCGTGCGCACGAAGCGTCCGATCGCCTGCGCGAAGAACAGCGGCGTCGACGAGCTCGTCGCGTAGACGCCGACCATGAGGCGGGGCACGTCGACCCCCTCCGAGACCATGCGCACCGCGACCATCCACCGCCGGGTGCTGCCGGTGAACTCCGAGATCTTGTCCGAGCCACCGGGCTCGTCGGAGAGCACGACCGTGGTCTCCTGCCCGGTGATGCCGCTGAGGATCGTCGCGTAGGCCTTCGCCGTGACGTGGTCGGTCGCGATCACGAGACCGCCCGCATCCGGCACGTCGCGGCGCACCTCGGTGAGCCGACGGTCCGCGGCGCTGAGCACGGCGGGGATCCAGTCGCCGTCCGGGTCGAGGGCCGCGCGCCACGCCTGCGCCGTGACGTCGGCGGTGTCGCCCTGCCCGAGCGCGGCTTCCATCTCGTCGCCCTGGCGCGTGCGCCAGCGCATCGAGCCGGCGTACGACATGAACACGACGGGCCGCACGATGTGGTCGGCGAGGGCGCGCCCGTAGCCGTAGGCGTAGTCGGTCTGCGAGAGCCGGACGCCGCGCTCGTCGCGGAGGTACGAGACGAACGGGATGGGAGCGGTATCGGAGCGGAACGGTGTTCCCGTGAGCGAGAGTCTCCGTTCGGCACGCTCGAAGGCCTCCCGGATGGCATCTCCCCACGACAGCGCGTCACCGCCGTGGTGCACCTCGTCGAGGATCACGAGGCTGCGCTTGGACTCGGTGAGCGCCTTGTGCAGCGACGGCCGCACCGCGATCTGCGCGTACGTGACGGCCACCCCGTGGTACGGACGCGACTCCCGCGAGTGCCGGTTGCTGAACCGCGGATCGAGACGGATGCCCGCGCGGTGCGCCGCCTCGGCCCACTGCATCTTCAGGTGCTCGGTCGGCGCGACGACGGTGACCCGATCGACGACGCGTCGCTGCAGCAGGTCGGAGGCGAGACGGAGAGCGAAGGCGGTCTTGCCGGCGCCGGGCGTCGCGGAGACGAGGAAGTCCTTCGGCTCTCGCCGGTGGTACTCCGCGAGGGCCTCCTCCTGCCAGGCACGGAGCTTGGCGACAGCGCCCCACGGGGCGCGTTCGGGGAACGTCGGCGAGAGGTGCTCCGCGGCCGCGGTGGCCCGGAACACGGGACCCTCCGACGACTCGCTCACTTGATCAGACGATACCCGTCGCCGCTGACCCGCTGCGCGCACTCGGTGGTCGAGTAGCCGCGAAGCGGCGTGTCGAGACCCTGCCAGCACTTACGTCGGATCGCCCCTCATCGGCATCCGACGGTCGGGATCATCCCCCAGCAGCGTCGCGGGCCGCACGAGGTTGCGGCCGAACTTCGCGGCGATCGCGTCGACCGCGTTCTCGGCCTCGCGCCAGTCGCCGTCGTCATCCCAGAGTCCTGTGTCGGCGACGTGTCCCGTGAGTTGCTCGCCCCGCACCCCGAGCAGTCGGACGGGTTCGCCGGCACGCCCCGACTCGGCGTAGAGGGAGCGAGCCTCCTCGTAGATGCGCCGTCCGAGGTCGGTGGGGTCGGCGAGGGTCCGTGAGCGGGTGATCGTCGAGAAGTCGTCGAACCGCAGCTTGAGGGCGATCGTGCGTGCCTGCACTCCCCCGCGTCGCAGCCGCATCCCCACGGCGTTGGCGAGACGCAGCATCTCCTTCTCCAACTCCGCCCGGTCGGCGATGTTGCGCTCGAAGGTGCGCTCGTGCCCGATGCTCTTCTCGGCGGTGTCGGTGACGACGACGCGCGGGTCGCGGCCCCACGACAGCTCGTGGAGATGGCTCGCCGTCGCGGTACCGACCGCCCGGGTGAGCGCATCGAGGGGGATGTCGGCGACGTCGCCGACCGTGCGCAGACCGAGCCGCTCGAGCTTCTCAGCGGTCTTCACGCCGACACCCCACAGCGCGGAGATCGACTGCGGCCGCAGGAAGGCGAGTGTGCCGGCCTGGGGAACGACGAGCAGCCCGTCGGGCTTGGAGCGGCTGGACGCGAGCTTCGCGACGTACTTCGTCGTCGCTGCCCCCACGGAGCAGCGCAACCCCGTCTCGGCGAACACGGTCTCGCGGAGGCGCGTGCCGATCTGCCACGGGGTGCCGAGCAACCTCCGTGCGCCCGCGACGTCGAGGAACGCCTCGTCGATGCCCAGCACCTCGACGAGCGGCGTCACGTCACGGAACAGGTCCATGACGATCGCCGAGTACTTCTGGTAACGGTCGTAGTGGGGCTCGAGCACGATCGCCTGCGGGCAACGTCGCAGCGCGAGAGCCATCGGCATCGCCGAGTTGACGCCGAACTTACGGGCCTCGTAGGTCGCTGCCGTGACGACGGAGCGCGCCGACGGATGCCCGACGATCACGGGCTTGCCGACGAGCTCGGGATGCTCGAGCAGTTCGACCGACGCGAAGAACGCGTCCATGTCGACGTGCAGGATGTGGGGGTCGAGCGCCGCGACCGGCTCGGCAGAGACCTGCCGCCCGCTGCCGTCCTGCTTGCCCACGCCGCCATCCTGTCACCGGCGGACGACGCCGGCAGGTGCCCCAGACAGGCCGATGGCCCAGAGCCGGAGCCCTGGGCCATCGAACGTGATGCGGAGGTCAGGCGCGCGTGCGGCTGCCTCGCGTGACCAGGCCGTAGATGAGCAGCACGAGAACCGCGCCACCGATCGCCAGGAGCCAGGTCGAGAGGTCGAAGAAACCCTCGATGCCGACCCCGAAGATGGCGCTTCCGATGAAGCCGCCGAGCAGTGCGCCGACGATCCCCAGCAGCAGGGTCACGATCCAGCCGCCGCCCTGGCGGCCCGGCAGGATGAGCTTTGCGATCGCGCCGGCGATGAGGCCGAGGACGATCCATCCCAGAATTCCCACGGTGAACCTTCTTTCGTTCGACGCGCATCTCGCGTCTGGGTCTATCTCATCGGAAACCTGGCCGTGGAGTGGGGTCTTGACGCGGTGCGCGGCACCCCGCTAGCGCGACGTGAGAATGACGCACTCTCGTGGCAATCTGGGAGGTATGACGACCCGCCATCCGTGGTCGCGCTACGTCGCGATCGGCGACTCCTTCACGGAGGGCATCGGCGATCCCGAGCCCGCCTCGCCCGGCGGCCACCGCGGCTGGGCCGACCGCGTGGCCGAGATCCTCGCCGACCAGGCCGACGACTTCGCGTACGCCAACCTCGCCATCCGCGGTCGGCTCCTGCAGCAGATCCTCGACGAGCAGGTGGACGCGGCACTCGAGTTGCATCCCGACCTCATCTCGATCTCAGCCGGGGGAAACGACATCATCCGCCCCGGCACCGACCCCGACGAGGTCGCCGCACGCCTCGACGGCGGCATCGAGCGGCTCTCACGGGAGGGCGCGACCGTCGTGATGTTCAACGGCCCCGACATCGGCGGCACCCCGGTGCTCGGCCGCATCCGGGGCAAGGTCGCGATCTACAACGAGAACCTGCACACGATCGCGAAGCGCCACGACGCGATCGTCGCCGACATGTGGGCGCTGCGCGAACTCGCCGACCCGCGCATGTGGGCACCCGACCGACTGCACTTCTCGCCCGTCGGCCACCAGACGATCGCGCGCATGGTGCTCGATGCGCTCAACGTGCACCACGATCTCGAACCCTTCGAAGCCGAGCCGCTGCCGAGGAAGGCGTGGCGTGAGGCACGCATCGAGGACATCGGCTGGGCACGCGAGTACTTCGCGCCCTGGGTTCTGCGGCGCGTGCGCCGGCGGTCGTCGGGCGACGGGGTGGCGCCGAAACGCCCCTCGTTCTGAGCGTCTCGGCTTCTCAAACTCTCAGAACAGCTCGGCGGGGTGGGTGAGCCGCCACCACGGGCCGGGATCGGGCACGTCGATCGCGAGCTCGAGGTCGATCGTGACGCTGCGGGAGCCCGCGCGGAACACGACGTCTCCCACATCGTCGCCGGCCACGCCGGTCTTGACCTCCTCGGTGACCACCTGGGTCTCGATCTGGTCGGCGCTCCACACGAGGAGCGTCGCGCGCTCGCTCGCGATCGCCGAGGCATCCGCCCCCCACACCGTCTCGTAGACGGCGAAGGCCTCGTCGTCCGCCGCCACCTCGACCTCGCTGAAGTTGGCGATCGTCGAGGCGAGCAGGGCGAGGATGTCGGAGTCGATCCTGTCGTGGGTCGGTCCGCCGAGCACGACGCCGACGAGCGTGACGGTCGATGTGCCCACGGTGTAGTCGGCGGAGAACAGCAGGTTCGCGCCGAAGTCGTCGAGCGTGCCGGTCTTGATGCCGTCGACGCCGCTCACGCCGAGGAGCGCGTTCGTGTTGGGCAGCACGCCCAGGTTCGCGACGCCGACCTCGCGGGTCGCGACGATCTCCGCGACGACGGGATGCTCGAGGGCGATGCGGCCGAGCTCGATGACCTGCTCGACCGGACCGACGTTCGCCGGGTCGATCCCCGTCGGTTCGATGACGACGATCCTGTCCAGCCCGTGGACGCCGAGCCAGGCCTGCACGGCGGCGACGTACGCCTCCTGCGACCCGAACGCCCACATCATGAGGCTCTTCGTGTAGTTGTTGGCCGACTTCACGAGCGTCAGTTCGAGCAGCTCGCGCTCACTGAACGCCATCCCGGAGCGCACGTCGGAGACGGTGCCGTTCTGCGCGAGGTACTCGCCGTAATAGCCCGCGTCGGTGCGCGACATCGTCACGGTCGGGCCCGCCTCGCCGACCGCGAGGGGGTGCTTCTCGAGCACGACGAGCGCGGTGATGACCTTCGTGATGCTTGCCATCGGGCGTGGGTCGGTGGTGCCGCTCTGCCCCAGGAGCCCGTCGACGCCGACCGCGGCGATCCCGCTCGCGCCGTACTCCGGGAAGTCGAGCGCGACCGCCGGGGGGACGGCTTCCTGCGGCGCCGTGACGGTGACGGCCGCCGCGCGCAGCGGCGCGAGAAGGGTGAGCGGGAGGTAGACGAGCGTCGCGAGCACGACGGCGACGCCGCCGAAGACGACGATACGACGCCGCCGGTAGACCTGTCGTCGGGAGAGCCGCGACCTCAGCCCGGGCTCGTCGAAGGCGGTGGACACCCGTCGACCCTAAGCGGTTCCGCCGCCCTCCTCACGACGACACGGGGCGTCAGCCCTCAGGACGACACGGGCGTCAGCCGCGACCGCCGTCGACGCTGCGGATGACGAGCTGGTCGTCCTCGGGAACGAGCACCTCGGTGTCGCGGTTGAGGCTATCGCCGCGGAAGAAGGGCCGCGACTCGCGGAACAACGACCAGACGATCACGAGCACGACGCCGAGCAGCAGCGAGCCGACTCCGATCACGAAGACGCCGCCCACCCCGAACAAGACCGTGTAGCCGTAGTCGGGGTCGAGCATGTCGATCGCGCTCTTCACGAACGCCGCGGTGAGCAGCAGCGCGCCGAGCAGCGGCAGGAGGAACTTGAAGAAGAAGCTGTGCGCGTTCACGAAGAGCTCCTTGCGGAAGTACCAGACGCACGCGAAGCCGGTGAGGCCGTAGTAGAACGCGATCGCGAGCCCGAGGCTGTAGATCGAGTCGGCGAGGAAGTTCTCGCTGATGAGCGTCATCCCGACGTAGAAGACGGTCGCGACGATGCCCATCACGAGGGTGGAGAAACCCGGGGTGCGGTACTTCGGGTGCACCCGTCCGAAGCGGCTCGGCAGCGCCTTGTAGACGGCCATCGAGAGCGTGCCGCGCGCCGTCGGCAGGATCGTGGTCTGCGTCGACGAGACCGCGGAGATCATGACGGCGAGCACGAGCAGCCACGCCCAGGGGCCGAACAGCGCATCCTTCACGGTGTAGAAGATGTCGTCGGAGTCGGTGAGGTTGTCGAGGCCGGCGTAGGCGATCGCGGCGACCGTGACGGCGACGTAGGTGACCATGAGCACGACGGTCGAGATGAGGGCGGCGCGACCCGGGATGCGCTTCGGGTCCTTCGTCTCCTCGTTGAGCGCGAGGCAGGTGTCCCAGCCCCAGTAGATGAAGAGCGCCAGCAGGATCGCGGCGGTGAAGCCGTCGAACGACTCGAAGGCGAACGGGTTGAACCACGAACCCTCGACCGGCACGGAGTCGGGCGCCGACCCGTTCGCGATCGCGACGACGACGAACACGACGAACAGCACGAGCGCGAGGTACTGGATGCCGAGCAGCACGTTCTGGAGCTTCTCGCCGATCTCGACGCCGCGGTAGGAGACGTAGACCATCGCGGCGATGAAGACGACTCCGGTGAGGGTGACGATCCAGAGCTGGTCGGAGAACATCCCGGGCGTGTTCGTGAACCCCTCGATGAGGTACCAGAAGTAGAGGCCGGCGATCTGGGCGAGGTTGGCGAGCACGATGATGCCCGCGACCGCGACGCCCCAGCCTCCCAGCCAGCCGACCCACGGGCCGAAGGCCTTGGTGGCCCAGGTGAAGGTCGTGCCGCAGTCGGGCACGGCGCGGTTCAGCTCGCGGTAGGCGAAGGCGATGAAGAACATCGGGATGAACGCCAGGATGAATGCGATCGGAGCCTGCGCGCCGACCTCCGCGATCACGAAGCCGAGGGTCGCGACGAGCGAGTAGACGGGAGCCGTCGAGGCGAGTCCCATGATGGTCGAGCCGAAGAGGCCGAGCTGCCCCTTCGCCAATCCCTTGCCGGCGCCGTTGCCGGTCGGAGCGGTGGTCGTCATGGGCCGACCCTAGTGCGCGCGGCAGCGCCGGGAAAGGTGCTCAGAGCACCCGCAGCGACCAGAGGGCGACGGCGGATGCGGCGGCGACGTTGAGGGAGTCGATCCCGCGCGCCATCGGGATGGTGCCGACCGTGTCGGCGGCCTCGAGTGCGGCGCGGCTGAGTCCGTCGCCTTCCGTGCCGAGCACGAGGGCGACGCGCTCCGGCGGGTCGGCGGCGTAGGTCGCGAGGTCGACGGCGTCCTCGGAGAGCGCGAGTGCGGCGATCTCGAAGCCCGCCGCGTGCAACTGGGGCGCCGCCTCCTCCCACTCCCCGATCCGTGTCCACGGGATCTGCAGGCTCGCGCCCATGCTCACCCGCACCGCCCGACGGTAGAGCGGATCGGCGCAGCGCGGGGTGACGAGTACCGCGTCGGCGCCGAGACCCGCGACGGCGCGGAAGATCGCCCCCACGTTCGTGTGGTCGACGATGTCCTCGAGCACGACGACCCGCCGCGCGTCGCGCAGCAGCTCGGCGACCGGGACCGGTGCGGGCCGGTGCATCGACGCGAGCGCCCCGCGGTGCATGACGAACCCCGTGAGCTCCTCGAGGAGCTCGAGCGGACCGACGAAGACGGGGATGTCGTGGTCCGCAAGCAGCGCCCGAGCCTCGGGCAGCCACTTCTCGAGCACGAGCGCGGAGCGGGGGCGATGACCGGCGTCGAGTGCGCGCTCGATGACCTTGACGGACTCGGCGATGTAGATGCCCTCGGCGGGTTCCCGCAACCGTCTCCGCGAGACGTCGGTGAGCTCCGTGTAGTCGCGGAGTTCGGGCGCGCCCGGATCGGTGACGGTGACGACGCGCATCCCGCCAGCCTAGGAGCCGAGCCCGCCTCCGATCCGCGCGACCGATCCACGGCGCGCGGAAACATTCTCGCAACGTGCGCGTTCTAGCCTTCGTACACACCCGGTGCGCGGAAGGAGACGTGGATGTCGACGAACACGCTCGCGCCCGTCGATCCGGCACTCGCCGCCGACCTCGATCGAGCGGTCGGCCTGCTCGCCGGCAAGCGCATCGCGGTGCTCACCGGTGCCGGCGTGAGCACCGATTCGGGCATCCCCGACTACCGCGGCCAGGGCGCGCCGGTGCGTCGACCGATGACCTTCCAGACCTTCCTCGCCGAGCCCGTGGCGCGGCAGCGCTACTGGGCGGGCAGCCACCTCGGGTGGCGCCACTTCGCGGCCGCGGGACCGAACGCGGGTCATCGCGCGCTCGCCGAGCTCGAGGTCGCGGGTGTCGTCAACGGCGTCGTCACGCAGAACGTCGACGGACTGCATCTGCAAGCGGGCTCTCGCCACGTCGTCGAGGTGCACGGCTCGATCGACCGGGTGCGCTGCCTCGCGTGCGGCCAGCAGTTCGCCCGTCAGGACATCGCCGCGCGGATGACGCGCGACAACCCGTGGCTCGCCGAGCCCGAGAACGTCAAGCTCAACCCCGATGGCGACGTCGACATCGACGCGGTCGGCGACATGGTGGTGCCCGACTGCACCGTGTGCGGCGGCATGCTCAAGCCCGACGTCGTGTTCTTCGGCGAGTTCGTGCCGCCGGCGAAGTTCACGCAGGGCGCGGCGCTCATCCGCACCGCCGGGGCGCTCGTCGTCGCCGGCTCGTCCCTCGTCGTCAACTCCGGCATCCGGCTGCTCGACCAGGCGCTCAAGCGGCGGCTGCCCGTCGTCATCGTCAACCGAGGCGAGACCAAGGGCGACTCGCGGGCGACGCTCAAGATCGACGCCGGTGCCTCCGAGGTGCTCGTCGCGCTCCGGGAGCGGCTCGGCTGACGCGCACGTAGGATCGGATCGCCATGACCGATCTGTACCTCGTGCGCCACGGCGAGACCGACTGGAACCGGCAGCGCCGCATCCAGGGCCGCACCGACATCCCGCTCAACGCGACCGGACGGGAGCAGGCCCGGCTGACCGGGATGCTGCTGACCCGCCGGCCGATCGACCGCGTCGTCGCGAGCCCGCTCGGCCGGGCGCGTGAGACCGCCGAGATCATCGCGCGCGAGCTCGGCCTCGACGAACCCGCTCTGCGCGACGCACTCGTCGAGCGCGACTACGGCGCGGCCGAGGGGCTCAGCTACCGCGAGATCGACGCCCGTTACCCGGAGGGCACGCCGGTGCCCGGGCGAGAGTCGCGGGAGGAGGTCGCCGCGCGCATCGTGCCCGACCTCATCCGACTCGCGGCCGACCACCCGGGCGAGTCGATCGTCGTCGTGAGCCACGGCGGCGCGATCCGCTCGGCGCTGCTCTCGGCGGAGCCGCACGGCGGCTTCGGGCCGATCACGAACGGATCGGTGCACGCCTTCCACGTCGCCGCGGGTGACCTGCGGCTCGTCGCCTTCGACGATCCGATCGAGCTCGCCGCGGTCGACCCGCGGGCAGGCGATCTCGACATGCAGAACGCCGTCGAGGCTCGCGAGAGCTGACTCAGGCGTCCTCGGGGCGCACCTTCGACGCGACGCGGCGCATCACCTCGTAGAGCACCTCGGCTGAGCGATCCCAGTCGAACAGCCGTGCCTGTGCGCGGGCGGCGGCCGACCGGCGCGTCCACTCCGCAGGCTCCTCGAGCGAGCGCACCGCCGCGGCGAACGCCGACGGGTCGTGGGGATCGGCGTAGACGCCCGCGTCTCCACCGATCTCGCGGAAGATCGGGATGTCGCTCACGACGACGGGCGTGCCGACGCTCATCGCCTCGACGAGGGGGATGCCGAAGCCCTCGTCGAGGGAGGCGTGCACGAGCGCGCAGGCACCTTCGAGCAGGGCCGCATACTCGGCGTCCGTGACACCGTCGTGGAACTCGAGCGCCCCCGCGGGAGCGAGCGATTCGAGCCTGGCGCGCTCCGCCGCCGGCACCCGGGAGAGCAGGTGCAACCGGTATCCCGGCAGCTCTCCCATCGCCCGCGCGAGTGTCGCGACGTTCTTGTAGGGCATGAACGAGCCCATGTAGACGAGATCCCGGGTCGTGGGGGCCGTGCGAACGGGGGCGCCGTCGGCGATCGGGTCGGCCGCGTTCCGCACGACGGTCACGGGACGTTGGGTGAGCCGGTGCCGGGCGATGAGGTCCCGCGTCGTCTCCGAGATCGTGACGACCTCGTCAGGAGCATTGAGCGCGCGCCGCTGCGGCATCCAGGTCAGGTGATAGAGCCACCACCCGACGCGGATGTACCAGGGCAGGTGCTTCGGAGGCGTGCGGTGGCGGTGGTAGATGATGTCGTGCAGGGTCAGCACGAGTCCGTACCGCCGACCGATCGACCCCATCGTCTGCAGCGGACTGAACACGGCGTCCGGTTCGAGCCTGTTGAGGTGCCGAGGAAGCCACGGCTCGCCGAGCCCCGTCTCCGAGGGGATGAGATGCCACGGCAGATCGGGCAGCAGGCGCAACTGACGCTCGTCGCTGATGAGCATCTCGACGGGCATCCGCTTCGCGAGCGCCTCCACGAGGCGTGCCGAGTACTTGCTGATGCCGTCGTGGTGGCCTTCCCGCACGACGTATCGGCAGTCGAAGAGGATCCGCACGGCGTTCCTAGCTCAGCCGCTCGGCGACGAACGCCCGGATCGCGTGCGCGGCGGCCTCGGGGGTCTCGTAGTGGATGAGGTGGCCGACACCCGGGATGACGTCGAGCCGCGCATCCGGGAACACCTCGAGCAGCCGGAACTGCCCCTCGAGCGGAGCCACTTCGTCGCGCTCCCCCGCGACGAGCAGCACGGGCTGCTCGATGCGCTCGGCGACCGCGGCGACCGTCGTCGACAGCGACGCGTCGAATCCCTCGACGATGCTCTCCCGCGAGCCGAACGCCGAGAAGTACGCGTGGTGTTGGCCGTGGATGAAGCGTCGCAGCTGTCGGTCACGGGTCTTCGCGAGCTTCGTGCTCATCCCCTGC
The DNA here is from genome assembly GCF_057350545.1 of Pseudolysinimonas sp. Lineage (NCBI taxonomy): Bacteria > Bacillati > Actinomycetota > Actinomycetes > Micrococcales > Microbacteriaceae > Pseudolysinimonas > Pseudolysinimonas sp. The sequence goes on from NZ_JBMRCP010000049.1 coordinate 16,184, forward strand.
ACGACGAGCGGGTTGCTGAGCCAGGCGCGCGCCGCGCGCTCCGGGACGCGCCGCGCGACGGCGTAGTAGAAGCGGGTCGCGCCGATGCCGGCGACCTTCGACGGGTCGTCGGCGATGGGGTTGATGAGGATGACGCCCTTCGCCGGCAGCCCCGCGGCGACGGCGTGCGACACGACGATCGAGCCGAAGGAGTGTCCCAGCAGGATCTCTCCGGTCAGGCCGAGTTCGCCCACGAACTCGCGCAACCACTCGCCGTAGCCCTCGATCGAATGCGGCTCCTCGGTCATCGGCGTCGACTCGCCGAAGCCCGGGAGGTCGGGCGACACGATGTGGAAGTCGGGCAGCAGCTTCACGACCGGTTCGAGTCCGTGGTGGTCGCCCCGGTAGCCGTGGACGACGACGATCGTCGGCCCGTGCCCCGGGGTGCCGTACTCCCAGTAGCGCACCCGGCTGCCGAGCACCTGCAGGTCGCGCGTGAGGATCTCCATGGCCCCGCCAGTCTATGAGCGGAGTCACCGGGACAGCGCTGCCTAGACTCTTTCGGTGACCTTCACCGCGCCCATCACACTGCCCGGTCTCGCCCTCGATCCGCAGTGGTACCGGCGTGCGGTGTTCTACGAGGTGATGGTGCGGTCGTTCGTGGATTCCAACGGCGACGGGTCGGGCGATCTCGGCGGACTGATCTCGAAGCTCGACTATCTGCAGTGGCTCGGCGTCGACGCGCTGTGGATCCCGCCGATCTTCAACTCGCCGTTGCGGGACGGCGGCTATGACGTCGCCGACTACAAGACCGTGCTTCCCGAGTTCGGCACGATCGAGGAGTTCCGGGAGCTGATCACGAAGGCGCACGAGCGCAACATGCGCGTCGTGATCGATCTGCCGCTGAACCACACGTCGGATGCTCACGAGTGGTTCCAGCAGTCGCGCAGCGACCCGGAGGGTCCGTACGGCGACTTCTACGTGTGGCGGGACACGGATGAGGGCTTTCCGAACGTGCGCATCATCTTCACCGACTACGAAGACTCCAACTGGGCCTTCGATCCGGTGCGGCGCCAGTTCTACTGGCACCGGTTCTTCTCGCACCAGCCGGACCTCAACTTCGAGAACCCGGCGGTGCACGAAGCGCTGTTCGACGTCATCCGATTCTGGATGGATCTCGGCGTCGACGGGTTCCGACTGGACGCGATCCCCTACCTCTACGAATCGGAGGAGGGCACCGGGGAGAGCGAACCGCTGACGCACGAGTTCATCAAGGCCGTGCGGCGGATGATGGACACCGAGTACCCGGGGCGGGTGATGATCGCCGAGGCGAACCAGTGGCCGAGCGAGGTCGTCGCCTACATGGGCACGAACGACGAGCCGCAGTGCCACATGGCCTTCGACTTTCCGGTCATGCCGCGCATCTTCTACTCGCTGCGCTCCCAGTCGGCGTCGGAGCTGGAGCACGTGCTGTCCGAGACGACGCAAACCCCCGACGGCGCCGGGTGGGGTGTGTTCCTGCGCAACCACGACGAACTCACCCTCGAGATGGTCTCGGAGGAGTACCGGCAGGCGATGTACGGCTGGTACGCGTACGACCCGCGGATGCGCGTGAACGTCGGCATCCGTCGTCGCCTCGCACCCCTGCTCGACAACGCGCGTGCCGAGCTCGAGCTCGCGCACGCCCTGCTGTTCTCGCTGTCCGGGTCGCCGTTCCTGTACTACGGCGACGAGATCGGGATGGGCGACAACATCTGGCTGCCGGACCGCGACGCGTCGCGCACGCCCATGCAGTGGACGCCGGACCGCAACGCCGGCTTCTCCACGGCCGACCCCGGCAAGCTCTACCTCCCTGTGGTGCAGTCGCTCGTCTACAACTACTCGCTCGTCAACGTCGAGTCCCAGCTCGCGCAATCCCGGTCGCTGCTGCATTGGGTGCGCAACGTCATCCACATCCGCAAGTCCCACCCCGCGTTCGGCCTCGGAGTCCTCCGCGTGCTGCGCACCGATCACGAATCCGTGCTCGCCTTCGTGCGCGACTATGAGGGATCGGGTACGGCGCACGGCGACAAGCCGGAGCAGATCCTGTGCGTCTTCTCCTTCGCCCACAACCCCGTCTCCGTCACCCTCGACTTCGACGGCTGGTACGGCGCCCCCCTCCACGATCTGTTCGGGGGCGCCGACTTCCCCGCGATCGGCGACGACGGACGACTCACCCTCACCCTCGGCACCCAGTCCTTCTACTGGCTGCACATCGGAGACGCGACGCGCTAGCCCCAGGTCGTTGCGCCGGCATCCAGGGAGAGCGTCGTACTCTGTGCGGATGGGGAGCGCCTTGGGGCGCCTGGGGGTCGTCGAGTTCGCGACCACAGGCTCAGAACTCGACACGGGACGGGTCGTCGCCGCGCGCATCGCGATGCTCGACGAGGACGGCACCGAAACGGTGCGCTGGGACTGGGGTTCCGACCGTTCCGGCGCCGTCGTGGGCGAGGTCGCGCAGACGCTGCGCACCCTGCTCGTGCTCGGCGTTCCGCTCGCGATCTACGACGCCGCGGCCGGGCTGACCCTCCTCGATCGCGAGTGCCGACGCCGCGGCATCCCGCCACTCGCCGACCCGTCGCCCGTGCTCGACCCGCTGCTGCTCGATCACCTGCTGGCCCCCGAGTTCGAGGGCAGCCGCTCACTCAGCGCCTTGGCGGAGCGTTACGGGGTCTCGCCGGGCTCCCTCGTCGCGGGACGTCTTGTTCGGGCGATGTGCGACCACGAGGAACTCCTCGCGCGTCCCGCTGCACTCCACGCGCGACAGCGCGGGATGCTCGACGACTGGCCGGTCGTACCGCTCGACGACATCCGGCTCATCGAGGACACCCAGCCGATCCCCGCTCCTCCGTTGCGGCCGAGCGACACGGTGCCGATGTTCGATTTCTCCGACACGGGCGTGCTCGCCCTCGAAGCTCCCGCTGCGGCCCCCGAGCCGTCGGAGGCCGTCGAGGCAGTCCGCGAGCCGGCCGACGAGGAACCGGTTGCGGTCTTCGAGTCGGACGCGCTCCCCGTGGTCCCCGTCTCCGACCCGCCACCCCCGACTCCCCCGGCGGCACCGCGTCGCATCCACGTCGCCGCCGCGATCGTGACCGACCCGGCGGGCCGCGCGATCGTCGTGCGCAAGCGCGGGACCACCGGGTTCATGCAACCCGGCGGCAAGATCGAGCGGGGCGAGAGCGCCCTCGCGACGCTCATCCGCGAACTCCAGGAGGAGCTGGGCCTCGAGGTCGACGTCGACCAGACCGAGTTCCTCGGCTCGTTCGAGGCCGACGCGCTCAACGAGCCCGGTGCGCGCGTGCGGGCCGAGGTCTTCGCCCTCGTGACCGACGCCGAACTGCGGCCGAGCGGCGAGATCGACGCCGTGCACTGGCTCGAGTCGCCCGACGACGTCCACTCGGTGGAGCTCGCGCCGCTCACCCTCGAGGTCATGCTCCCGCTCTGGGCGCAACGACGTCCCGCACTGTTCTGACGGTTCGCGGTACCCCGAGACGTGGAAACGCCCCGCTCCTGACGATCAGGCCGGGGCGTTTCGTGCGGCAGAGGCTTAGCTCTGGCCGCCGAAGTTCTTGAAGCGCTGGTTGAACTTCTCGACGCGACCGGCGCTGTCCATGATGCGCTGCTTGCCCGTGTAGAAAGGGTGCGACTCGGACGAGATCTCGACGTCGATGACCGGGTAGGTCGCGCCGTCGAGGTCGATCGTCTTGTCGCTCTTGACCGTCGAGCGCGTGAGGAACGTGGCGCCGCTCGCGAGATCGCGGAAGACGACCGCGGCGTACTCGGGGTGGATCTCGGACTTCATGGCGCTACCTCGGAAGAGAAGAAGGAAAGTGTGGGCCGAACGGCCAAGGATCGAGAATAGCAGATCAGCCGGCGGCGCGAGCCGCGTAGCGGCCGTTCGACGACGTGAGCTCGATGCCGAGTCCGAACGTCGCCGAGAGGTTGGCAGCCGTGAGCACCTCGTCGAGCCTGCCCGCCGCCTTCACGGCGCCGGTCGCGAGCAGGAGCACGTGCGTGAAGCCCGGCGGGATCTCCTCGACGTGGTGCGTCACCATGACCATCGCGGGCGACTCGGTGTTGCGCGCGAACCCGCCGAGCAGCTGCAGCAGTTCTTCGCGGGACCCGAGGTCGAGGCTCGCGGCCGGCTCATCGAGCAGCAGCACTTCGGGATCGGTCATCACGGCGCGCGCGATCTGCACGCGCTTCTGCTCGCCGTCGCTCAGGGTGCCGAAGCGACGATCGGCGAAGGCACCGAGCTTCCACTCGTCGAGCACGCGGCGCGCGCGCTTGACGTCGACCTCGTCGTACTGCTCGTTCCAGCGCCCGGTGACGGCGTAGGCGGCGGTGAGCACGACATCCAACACGCTCTCGTCGGCCGGGATGCGGCGCGCCATCGACGACGAGGCGACGCCGATGCGCGGCTTGAGATCGAAGACGTCGGACCCGCCGAGTCGCTCGTCGAGGAGCGTCGCGGAGCCCGAGGTGGGGTGCATCGCCGCGGAGGCGATCTGCAGGAGCGTCGTCTTGCCGGCACCGTTCGGGCCGAGGATCACCCAGCGTTCGTCGGGGTTCACCGTCCAGTCGACCTGGTCGAGGATGCGGTTGCCCCCTCGGGTGACAGAGACCTTCGAGAACTGGAGCACCGGGGACATGGTGTGTCCAGCCTACTTCGCTGCGCGGCGACTGCCGGTCGGGGTGGCGGGCGGGACGAGCTCGGTGTAGACGGCGCGCGTGCGCTCGGCGATCGAGGCCCAGCTGAACTCGGCCTCCGCGCGGCGACGACCGGCGATGCCCATCTCGCGGGCGGCGGCGGGGTCGGCCACGACCGCGGTGAGCGCGGCGGCGAGGTCGGCGATGAACCGCTGCGGGTCGACGGGCGTGCCGGTGCCGTCGTCGAGCTGCTGGATCGGCACGAGTCGCCCGGTGACGCCGTCGGCGACGACCTCGGGGATGCCGCCCGTCGCCGTGCCGACGACCGGGAGCGCACACGCCATCGCCTCGAGGTTGACGATGCCGAGCGGCTCGTACACGGACGGGCAGACGAACGTGGTCGACGCCGAGAGCAGCGCGGCGAGCTCGGGCTGTGCGAGGAGGCGCTCGATCCAGATGACTCCCGTGCGCTCGGCCTGGAGGGCGGCGACACCGGCCTGGACCTCGGCGAGGATCTCGGGGGTGTCGGGCGCGCCGGCGCAGAGGATGAGCTGCACCTCGGGGGGCAGCAGTCGGGCCGCCGCGAGCAGGTACGGGAGCCCCTTCTGCCGGGTGATGCGACCCACGAAGATGACCGAAGGGCGGGTCGGGTCGATGCCGAAGGAGCGGACCACCTCGGGGTCGTCGACCGGGCGCCAGCGCTCGAGGTCGATGCCGTTGTGCACGACCCGCACCTTCGCGGGGTCGATCGCCGGGTAGGAGCGCAGGATGTCGGCCCGCATCCCGTGGCTCACCGCGATGACGGCGTCGGCGGCCTCGAAGGCGGTGCGCTCGATCTCGCTCGAGATGCGGTAGCCGCCGCCGAGCTGCTCGGCCTTCCACGGCCGTAGCGGCTCGAGGCTGTGCGCGGTGACGACGTGCGGGATGCCGTGGAGCAGTTTGGCGAGGTGGCCGGCGCCGTTGGCATACCAGGTGTGCGAGTGCACGAGGTCGGCGCCCTCGACGTCCTGGGCGATCTGCAGGTCGACACCGAGCGTCGCGAGAGCCGGGTTCGCGGTCGTCAGCTGCGGCGGCACGAGATAGGCGTGCACATCGGATTCGTCGCGCGGCATCCCGAAGCAGCGCACGACGACGTCCACCGATTCGCGCGGGGCACCGCCGTCGGAGGCGGCTCGAAGAGCACTGACGAGCTCCGCCACGTGCACCCCGGCGCCACCGTAGACCTCCGGCGGATACTCCCGGCTTACCACGTCGACTCGCATTCAGAGAACGCTAGTACACGCCTCCGGGAGCGGCCCTACTGTTGACCCATGGTGGCCAAGAAGGTGTTCGGGATCGTCCTCGCGGGCGGCGAGGGGAAGCGGCTCATGCCGCTCACGGCGGATCGGGCGAAGCCCGCGGTGCCGTTCGCCGGCGGCTACCGCCTCATCGACTTCGCGCTGTCGAACCTCATCAACTCGGGCCTGCGCCAGGTGGTCGTGCTCACGCAGTACAAGTCGCACTCGCTCGACCGCCACGTCTCGCAGACCTGGCGGCTCTCGGGGCTGCTCGGCTCGTATGTGGCATCCGTCCCCGCGCAGCAGCGCCTCGGCAAGCGCTGGTTCTCCGGGTCGGCCGACGCCATCCTGCAGAGCCTCAATCTGCTGCGCGACGAGAAGCCCGACATCGTCGTGGTCGTCGGTGCCGACCACGTCTACCGCATGGACTTCAGCCAGATGGTGGATGCCCACATCGCGTCGGGCGCGGGCGTCACGGTCGCCGCCATCCGGCAGCCGATCTCGCTCGCCGACCAGTTCGGCGTCATCGAGCTCGAGTCCGACGACTCGACGAAGATCGGCGCGTTCCGCGAGAAGCCGAAGGACGCGACCGGACTCGCCGACTCCCCCGACGAGATCCTCGCTTCGATGGGCAACTACGTCTTCGACGCCGACGTCCTCATCGAGGCCGTGCAGCGCGACGGCGACCGTCCCGACTCGAACCACGACATGGGCGGCGACATCGTGCCCGACTTCGTCGCCCGCGGTGCCGCCCACGTGTACGACCTCAAGGACAACGACGTGCCCGGGGCGACCGACCGCGATCGCTACTACTGGCGCGACGTCGGAACGATCGACTCGTTCTTCGAGGCGCACCAGGATCTCATCTCCGCGCTCCCCGTGTTCAACCTGTACAACCGCGACTGGCCGATCTTCAGTCAGCAGCTCAACTCCCCGCCGGCGAAGTTCGTGCGCGACGGACAGAACGCGATCGGCACCGCGATCGACTCGATCGTCGCCCTCGGGTGCGTCGTTTCGGGCGGGCACCTGGAGCGCAGCGTTCTGGGTCCGTGGAGCACGGTCGGCTCGGGCGCGAGGGTGATCGACTCGGTCGTCTTCGAGCGTGCGCGCATCGACGATCGGGCGATCGTGCAGCGCGCTATCCTCGACAAGGACGTCGTCGTCGAAGCCGGTGCCACCGTCGGCGTCGACCATGACGCCGATCGGCGCCGCGGCTTCACCGTCACCGATTCGGGTATCACCGTGGTCGGCAAGGGCGTGCACGTCACGTCTTAGCGAATCCGGCGGCGCCCGGGCTCCGCTCGTCCGCGTCCCGCCGTTCGAAAGGCCCGACCCGCCCCATGGCCCGCTTCCTCGTCGTGCTCGATGTCGACTCCACGCTCATCGAGGACGAGGTGATCGAACTCCTCGCGGAGGAGGCCGGCTCCGGGGAGCGGGTCGCCGAGATCACGTTCCGGGCGATGAACGGCGAGATCGACTTCGAGCAGAGCCTGCGCGATCGGGTCGCGACCCTCGCGGGGCTCCCGGAGTCGGTCATCGAGGTCGTCCGGTCGCGCGTCACCGTCACCCGCGGCGTGCCAGAGCTCATCGCGGGGGTCCATGCCGCCGGGGGCGAGGTGGCGGTCGTGTCGGGTGGTTTCCACGAGGTCATCGACCCGCTCGCGCGCGAGCTCGGCCTCGACCATTGGCGCGCGAACCGGCTCGCGGTCGCCGACGGACGCCTGACCGGCGAGGTCGTGCCGCCCGTCATCGACGCGGCCGCGAAGGCCGACGCGCTCCGCGAGTGGGCCGCGGGCGCGGGCATCCCGATGCGTCAGACGGTCGCGGTCGGCGACGGTGCCAACGACCTGCCGATGATGGCCATCTGCGGGCTCTCCGTCGGGTTCGACGCGAAGGCCCCCGTGCGCGACGTCGCCGACGTGCTGCTCGACGAGCGCGACCTCGAGATGCTGCTTCCGGCGCTGGGGCTCGCCCGCTCGGTGGTCGAGTAGCCGCGAAGCGGCGTGTCGAGACTCAGTGACCCATGCCGAGGCCGCCGTCGACCGGGATGACCGCGCCGGAGATGTAGCCCGCGTCGTCGCCGGCGAGCCACACGACGACCTTCGCCACCTCGGAGGGGGTCGCGAAGCGGCCGGCGGGGATGGACTTCTTGTAGTCGGCCTGGGTCTGCTCCGGAAGTTCGGCCGTCATGTCCGTCTCGATGAACCCCGGCGCGACGACGTTCGCCGTGATGCCGCGGCCGCCGAGCTCGCGCGTGATCGAGCGTGCCATGCCGACGAGGCCCGCCTTCGACGACGAGTAGTTCACCTGGCCGGGGCCGCCGAAGAGGCCGACGACGCTCGAGATGAGGATGATGCGGCCGAATCGGGCCTTGAGCATGCCCTTCGAGGCGCGCTTGACGACCTTGAAGGAGCCGCCGAGGTTGGTGTCGACGACGTCGTCGAAGTCGTCGTCGCTCATCCGCATGAGCAGCGTGTCGCGGGTGATGCCGGCGTTGGCCACGACGACCTCGACCGGGCCGAGCTGCTGCTCGACCTCGGCGAACGCGGCGTCGAGAGCGGCACCGTCGGTGACGTCGGCGCGCACGGTGAGAGCACCTTCCGGCCCCTCCCCCGAGCGGGCGGTGACCGCGACGCGGTGACCCTGAGCGACGAACTCCGCGGCGATCGCGTGGCCGATGCCACGGTTGCCGCCGGTGACGAGGACGGTGCGGGGAGCCATTCCGCCAGCCTAGCGAGGGCGACGAGCGTAACCTGATGTCAGGACACCATGCGCAACCGCCCCGTCGTCATCACCGAGCTGCCGCTCTCGCCCGCCGAGGAGCAGGCCGGACGCATGCGCCGGTACGCGATCACGATGGGCATCCGCACGCTGTGCGTGATCGCCTGCATCTTCACGCCCGGGTGGTGGCTCCTGATCCCGGCGCTCGGCGCGATCTTCCTGCCGTACGTCGCCGTCGTGCTCGCGAACGCCGTCGGCGGTCGGCGGAGCGCCCCCGTCGAGGGCCCCGGCGGGATCGTGCCCCGCGACCCGTCGTGATCGGCGACGCCGCCGCGGTGCAGTGCTCCTCGGCGGGCTGCTCCGCGTCCGCCGCCTGGCGTGTCAACTGGCGCAACCCCCGCATCCACTCGGCCGACCGCGTGAAGGTGTGGCTCGCGTGCGGCGACCACCGCGGCTCGCTCGCGGACTACCTCGCGACGCGCGGTTTCCCCGTGCTCGTGACGGCGCTCGACGCGCCCGCCGAGCGCGTGCCCGACCTCCCCACCCCGGGCGTCGCCCGGTGAGCTGGATGCGCCGCTGGGGCGGCTACGTCGCCCTCACGGTGGTCTTCGCGCTCGCGTGCGGTCTGCTGTCGTGGTGGCAGTGGTCGCGACGTGCGGAGGCCGTCGAACGGGTCGACCGGATCGAGGCGAACTACGACGCCGCGCCCGAGGAGCTCGACGAGCTGCTGCCCGCACTCGACGCGATCGCCGATGCCGCGGAGTGGCACCCGGTGACGCTGCGCGGCGAGTACCTCGCCGACGAGCAGCTGCTCGTGCGCAATCGCCCCCGCAACGGGCTCGCCGGATACGAGGTGCTCGTCCCGCTGCTGCTCGACGACGGTCGGGTCTTCGTCGTCGATCGCGGGTGGGTGCCGGCGGGCGACGACCTCGAGGCCCCGGCCGCGGTGCCCGCGCCGCCGCGCGGCGACGTCGTCGTGGTCGCACGCCTGCGTTCGGGCGAGCCGGAGATCCCCGGACGCTCCGCACCCGAGGGGCAGCTCGCGACCGTGCACCTGCCGTCGGTCGCCGAGCTCGTCGACGCCCCGGTCTACTCGGGAACGTACGGCCTCGTCGTCGACGAGTCCCCGGCTGCCGCGGAGGCTCCGCTTCCCGCGTTCCGCCCCTCGCTCGACGAGGGCTCCCACCTGTCGTACGCGCTGCAGTGGATCGCCTTCGGCCTCCTCGCGTTCGTCGGACTCGCCTGGGCCGTGCGGCGGGAGCGCAAGATCGCGGCGGGAGCCTCGCCGGTGCGGCGCCGTGAGCGGGATGCCGAGATCGAGGACGCCCTGCTCGACGCGCGCAGCTGATCGCTACGCGAGCGCGATGAGGTCGGCGTAGCCCGGGTTCCAGTGGTCCTCGACACCGTCCGGCAGGATGAGCACCCGCTCGGGGTTGAGCGCCTCGACGGCGCCCTCGTCGTGTGAGACGAGCACGACGGCGCCCGTGTAACCCGCGAGGGCGCCGAGGATCTCGAGGCGGCTCGCCGGGTCGAGGTTGTTCGTCGGCTCGTCGAGCAACAGCACGTTGGCGCCCGAGACGACGATCATCGCGAGCGCGAGTCGGGTCTTCTCGCCGCCCGAGAGCACTCCCGCCGGCTTGTCGGCGTCGTCGCCCGTGAACAGGAAGGAGCCGAGCACGCGCCGGGCCTCCGTCGCGGTCAGGTGGGGGGAACCCGCGATCATGTTCTCCAGCACCGATCGCTTGACGTCGATCGTCTCGTGCTCCTGGGCGTAGTAGCCGATGCGCAGCCCGTGGCCGGGTTCGATCGTTCCGGTGTCGGGCTTGTCGACCCCGGCGAGCATGCGCAGGAGCGTCGTCTTGCCGGCGCCGTTGAGGCCGAGCACGACGACCTTCGAGCCGCGGTCGATCGCGAGGTCGACGGCCGTGAAGATCTCGAGCGAACCGTAGCTCTTCGAGAGGTTGTGAGCCATGAGCGGCGTCTTGCCGCACGCGACGGGATCGGGGAACCGCAGCTTCGCGACGCGGTCGGCGACACGTACCTCGTCGAGACCGGAGAGCATCTTCTCGGCGCGCGCGACCATCTGGTGGGCCGCGGCCGCTTTCGACGCCTTCGCGCCGAAGCGTGCGGCCTGCAGCTGCAGCTGCGTCGCCTTCTTCTCGACGTTGACGCGCTCCTTCTTGCGCCGCTCCTCGTCGGCCTCGCGCTGGCGGAGGTAGTGCTTCCAGCCCATGTTGTAGATGTCGATGACCTGGCGGTTCGCATCGAGATAGAAGACGCGGTTCACGACCTCGTCGACGAGGTCGACGTCGTGGCTGATCACGATGACGCCGCCAGCGTACCCCTTGAGGAACTCGCGCAACCACACGACCGAGTCGGCGTCGAGGTGGTTGGTCGGCTCGTCGAGGATCATGGTCTCGGCCCCCGAGAACAGGATGCGCGCGAGCTCGATGCGTCGGCGCTGACCGCCCGACAGGGTCTTGAGCTGCTGGTCGAGGATGCGGTCGGGCAGCGCGAGGTTCGAGGCGATGGATGCCGCCTCCGCTTCCGCCGCATAGCCCCCGAGGGCGAGGAAGCGGTCTTCGAGGCGGCCGTAGCGGTCCATCGCCGCGGCGCTGACCTTCTCGTCGGGACTCGCCATCTCGTCGGTGGCCGTGCGGAGGTCGAGCACGAGCCGTCCGAGGCCGCGGGCGTCGAGGATGCGGGTGCGGGCGGTGTCCTCCGGGTCGCCCGAGCGCGGGTCCTGCGGCAGGTAGCCGATCTCGCCGGTGCGCGTGATGACGCCTCCGGACGGCTGGGTCTCGCCGGCGAGTGTCTTGGTGAGTGTCGTCTTGCCGGCGCCGTTGCGCCCGACGAGGCCGATCTTGTCGCCCCTCTCGACGCGGAACGCCACGTCTTCCATGAGCAGGCGCGCGCCGACCCGGATCTCGAGGTCGGAGACGGCGAGCACGGCGGAGCCTTTCAAGAAGGGGGTGGATTTCGTGGAGGGTGTCGACAACGGACGCGTGCGACCCAGCCCGCTAGTCTAGCCGGAGCCCCGACAGGGTCGGCTGACCGAACAGGATTCTCTACCGCATGTCTGCGATCTCTTCCGCTGCTCCCCGTCTCGTCCTCGCCGACAGGGTGTTCGGCCGCACGCTCGCTCTCGACGTCGTGCTCGTCGTCGCCGGCGCGGCGCTCACCGCGCTCTTGGCGCAGGTCGCGGTGCCGCTCATCCCCGTGCCGGTGACGGGCCAGACCCTCGCCGTGCTGCTCGTGGGCGCGACCCTCGGCGCCGCGCGTGGCGCGATCTCGCTCGGGCTCTACGCCGTGGTCGGCATCCTGGGACTCCCGGTCTTCAGCGACTACGGCTCCGGCCTCGAGGTCGTGCTCGGCCCGACGGGCGGCTACATCCTCGGGTTCATCTTGTCGGCCGCGCTCGTCGGCTGGCTCTCCGAGCGCGCCTGGGAGCGGCAGGTGCTCAAGGCCCTCGCGACCTTCGTGGCCGGCACGCTCGTCGTCTTCGCGGTCGGACTGCCGTGGCTCGCCGTCGTTCTGCAGCTCGACCTCGCCCAGACGCTCAACGCCGGCCTCTGGCCGTTCCTCGTCGGCGGCGCGATCAAGGCAGTCCTCGCCGCCGGCATCCTGCCGCTCGCGTGGTGGGGTGCCGAGAAGCTCGACACGGGCCGGAGCCCTCAGCCCGAGTGATGCCGGGGCGATGCCCCCAGTCCAGGTGAGATCAACGGCGTTGCGCAGGACTTCGGCGTCTTCGCACCCTACGATTCAGAGTCATGGAAGCCGTACGCCGCGCGGTCGTCATCGAGGATGACGACGACATCCGCCACCTGCTCGAAACCGTGCTGAGCCAGGCGGGCTTCGAAGTCACCGCGCGCTCCAACGGCTATGACGGCATCGAAGCGGTTCGTGCCGTCTCCCCGACCGTCATCACGCTCGACGTCAACATGCCGGGCATCGACGGTTTCGAAACGGCGAAGCGCATCCGGGCCTTCTCCGACTCCTACATCGTCATGCTCACCGCCCTCGGCGAGGAGATCGACACCCTTCAGGGTCTCGAGTCGGGAGCCGACGACTACATCACCAAACCCTTCCGACCGCGCGAGTTGCGCGCTCGCATCGAGGCGATGCTGCGTCGCCCGCGCGGCGGCGCCGCCCCGGCCGCCGAGCCCGTGAGCGCCGGGCGTCAGTTCGAAGCCCCCGCCGCCCCGACGCCGGCGGCGGCCGTGCCTCCCCCGGCCGCAGGCGGGTCCCCTTCCGCGGTCCCGGGCGAGCGGCTCGAGCACCTCGGACTCATGGTCGACCTCGGCACCCGACTCGCGCTCGCCGACGGTCAGGAGATCCCGCTCACGCGCAGCGAGTTCGATCTGCTCGCCGCCCTCATGCAGTCGGGTCGCCGGGTGCGCACGAAGGCCGATCTCGCGATCCTGCTGCGCAACGAGTCCTACGTGACCAACAACTTCGTCTCCGACGCCGACAAGCGCGGCATCGAGGTGCACATGGGCAACCTGCGCAAGAAGATCGGCGAGAACTCCCTCACGCCGCGCTGGATCGAGACCGTTCGAGGTGTCGGTTACCGCATGACGGGCTCCGACGGCGCGCTCTAGCCCGCCGCCCCGGCTCGAGCTCGCCGTCCTGTGCGTCAGGCGACGAGCATGGAGCGCCACCCGTCGGTCGCCTGTCGCAGCTCGGCGATCGACTCGGCGCCGATGCGCTCGAGGTGAATGGCGCCCGTGGCGGGAACGGTGCCGAGCTGCCGGGACTCCGCGTGCAGCTGCTTCGCCGCGGCGCTGAGGGTCATCGCGCCGACCATCGCGCTCGACGTCGAGAGGGTGAGGAGCGCCGCCAGCGCGTCGTCCACGGCGGGGCTCTCGACGGCGCGCAGCACGCGCGTACGGCGGGTCTCCCAGGCGTGCAGGAAGTCGTCGACGAAGCGCAGGCATGCCGCGACATCCATCGCGAGTTCGCGGGCGAGGTCGGGGATGCGCGCGACATCGATGTGCTGGTAGGTCACGCGGTCTTCCCTCTCCTGTCTCGTATCGGATGCACTGATCGCACCCCAGTCTGGCCGGTGCGGGTCACCGCAGGCTCAAGCAGCGGTCAGTTTTCGCTCAGCTTCGCCTCAGGTCGCGAGAGCGCATCCTGATGCCGCTCGGCGAGGGCGCGCGCGCTCGCCTTGTCGGCCGCGACGCCGTCCGCGGCCGCTCGGAACAGATCGTCGAAGCGCGCGCCACTCGTCCTGGTCGTCGCGATGCCCTTGAACGTCGAGGCGCGGAACCTGTCCTGCTCGTCGACGGGTGTGCTGAGCACGGAATCGCCGATGCGGTCGGCGATGGCCTCCACCGAGTCGCTCGTCGACAGCTCCATGACGAGCGCGAACCGGCGAGGCGAGAGGTGTCCGACGAGCGACGCCGTCGGGGCGTGCAGCAAGGCGACACGGCCCGTGAGTCGGATCGCGGAGTCTCCCGCGGCGCGACCGAAGGCGAGGTTCACCTCGGAGAGGTCGGCGAGCTCGACGAGCAGGAGGACGAGCGTCGTGCGACTGCGGATCGAGCGCACGAGCCACGACTCGGTGAGGGCCCGGAACTCGTCGCGACCGAGGATGCCGTCGATCGTGACCGTCGTCCCGTAGTCGGCGTCGCTCACCTCCCCGCGCCGGAAACGATCGGCCTGCATCGAGGAGAGTGTCATCGCGCCGAGCGCGGTGAGCGCGGTCTCGATGAGTGTCGAGGTCGCCGCGCCGTAGATCGCGTCCCACACCGGGTCGTCAGGTCCGAACAGCACGAATCCGACGGAGCGGGTCGCGTAGTAGACCGTCATGAGAGCGAGGCCGACGGCCAGCACGCGGGCGCTGGGGAGCCGTGCGAGCGAGCCCCGGGCGAACTCGAACGCGGAGAGTCCGCAGAACAAGGCCGCGCCGAGGAAGAGCATGAGTGCGCCCGTCCAGTAGCCGTAGCCGGGACCCTGCAGCAGGCCGACCACGATGGTCGCGATCGCGACGGCGAGCACGCCGACGACGAGCCCGCGCCGCTTGTTGGCACGCCGTGCCCCCGCCCAGACGAGTCCGAGCGATCCGACCAGAGCGCCGTTGCCCGCGGCGAACGCCCACCAGGCCTCCGTCGGCTGCGAAGCCCCGACGATGTAGGCGAAGAGCGCGAAGATCATGCCGATGAAGAACATGCTCCAGAGCCGGCCGACCTCGTCGCTGCGCCGGATGATCGTCTCGAGGAGGAACGCGATGCCGCAGACGAGCACGATGAGCGCGTTGACGATCGCGAGCGTGGTCAGGTCGAGGGTGAGGATCATGCCGCCACCGCCCCCTGCTCGGTCGACACGACGGCATCCCGCTCCGTCGGCACCGTGATACGGAACGTCGTGCCGATGCCGAGCTCGCTCGTCACCGTCAGGTCTCCGCCGTGGCGGTGGATGATCTCGCGCGTGATGTTGAGGCCGAGGCCCGTGCCGACGGTCGTCGACGTCCGGGCCGCATTCGTACGGTAGAACCTGTCGAAGATACGCGGCAGATCGCTCTCGGGGATGCCCTGTCCTGTGTCGCGCACCTCGACGAAGACGTGGCCGTCCTCGGCGCCGACGCTCACCACGACCGATCCCCACTCGAGGTTGTACTTGATCGCGTTCGTCACGAGGTTGTCGAGCACTTGCCGCATGCGCATCGGGTCGACGGTCGCGATGGCGGTCCCCGCGCCCTCGAGGGAGAGCTCGACCTCACGCTCGTCGGCCATGACCTGATGCGCCTCGACGGAGTCCCGGGCGATCTGGGCGAGATCGCACGACGAGAACGTCATCGCGAGTTGCTTGTCGGCGTCGCTCGCGGCACGCAGGAGGTCGGTCACGATCACGAGCAGCCGCTCGGAGTTGCCGTAGGCGACCTCGAGCATACGGCGCGTCTCGGCGCCCATCTGCTCGTCGTCGCGGGCGAGGTCGAGATAGCCGAGGATGGAGGTGAGCGGCGACCGCAGTTCGTGCGACACCGAGCCGACGAGGTCGTCGCGGGCCCGCACCGCCTCGAGCTCCTTCGTGATGTCGCTCAGCACGATGACGCCGCCGTCGTACTCGCCGTCGCGGTCGTGCAGGATGCGCGAGCTCACGGCGTGCGCGGCGCGGCGCTCCCCCGGCTCGCCGACCCAGACGATCAGGTTGTCGAAGGCCTGGCCGCTCAGGGCGCGGGTGAGAGGCCGGTCCTCGTCGGTGTACGGAGTCACGCCGTCCGCCTGATACACGAGCTCGTGGACGACGGCGTCCGGGTCGGTGCCGAAATCGGAGAGGTACTGCCGCTGACGGCGGTTGACGAAGGTCACCGTGCCGGTCTTGTCGAAGGCGATCACTCCGAAGTCGACGGCGTTGAGGAGTTCGTTGAGCACCTCCTCCTGGCGGCTCGCCTTCGCCAGTGCGGTCTGCACGAGCGCCGAGTGCTGCCTCAGGAGCGTCGACTGCGCGCGTGCACGTCGCGATCCGATGTAGACGGCGCTCGCGACGAAGGCGACCAGCACGGGCACGACGACGAAGCTCACGAAGTCTGCGCTTCCGAGCGGTTCCGGCCGCAGCAGGCGCAGCCCCCACATCACCGCGATCGTGCCCACGGCGCCCGCGATGGTGAGTCGACGGTCGAACGTGCGGGCGATCCAGATCATCGGCAGGAGCACGAGCAGCCCGACGCCCGTCAGCGGAGCCAGCTCGCGCAGCAGGATGATGCCCGCCAGGTTCACGAACGGCAGGAGTTTCCCCCAGGTGCGCGAGATCGAGTCCCAGGGGACGAGCGCCGCGAGAGCGGTGAGGACGAAGAAGAAGGCCACGACCGCGAAGAGCACGGGCTGCGCGTAGATGTCCGGTTGGACGATCACCGCGGCGAGAACCACCACGAGGATGGGGCCGCAGATCAGGAGCTGGGCAGAGAGAATCCCCGACGCGACCCGGCCGCGCTTCTGAGGACCTGAGGTCCGGTCTCCCCCCGGCACGGGTTCAGGCTAGTCGCGGCGGCACCGCTCACGCGCGTCCCCATCCTGGTGCCCTCAGAACTGGGGGCAGCAACCGCGAGCGCTGCGCGTCACATGCTGAAGCCGACCCGGCAGACGCCGGAGCGCTCGGTCGGCCGCCCTCGGCGCCCGACATCTGCCGCTGCGCGTCAGATGCTGAAGCCGAGCGCTCTCATCATGTCCCGGCCGTCGTCGGTGATGCGCTCAGGGCCCCACGGCGGCATCCATACCCAGTTGATCCGGAACCGGTCGACGATGCCGTCGAGCGACTGGCCGGTCTGCTCCTCGATGACGTCGGTGAGCGGGCAGCCTGCCGACGTGAGCGTCATCGAGATGATGAGCGCGTCGTTCTCGTCGTCCCACGTGAGGTCGTAGATGAGACCGAGATCGACGATGTTGACGCCGAGCTCGGGGTCGATGACGTCTTTGAGACCGTCCTCGACCTTGTCGAAGAGCTCCGGGGCGAGTGCGCTGGGCATTCTGCGTCCTTCCGTCGGCGGGCGGGATCGTTACGCGGTGACGTAGCGGTCGTAGCCCTCGTTCTCGAGACGGTCGGCGAGCTCGGGCCCGCCCTCCTCGGCGACCCGGCCGTCGACGAAGACGTGCACGAAGTCCGGCTTGATGTAGCGCAGGATGCGCGTGTAGTGCGTGATGAGCAGCACCCCGAGACCCGTCGCCGCGTGGGCGCGGTTGACACCCTCGGAGACGACCTTGAGCGCGTCGACGTCGAGACCCGAGTCGGTCTCGTCGAGCACGGCGAATCTCGGCTTGAGCAGTTCGAGCTGCACGATCTCGTGGCGCTTCTTCTCGCCGCCCGAGAAGCCCTCGTTGACGTTGCGCGCGGCGAACGATGGGTCCATCTTGAGGTCGGTCATCGCCTGCTTGAGGGTCGGACCCCAGGAGCGGATCGCGGGCGCCTCGCCGTCGATCGCGGTCTTCGCCGTGCGCAGGAAGTTCGCGACGGTGACGCCGGGGATCTCGACCGGGTACTGCATCGCGAGGAAGAGGCCCGCCCGGGCGCGCTCATCGACGCTCATGTCGAGCACGTTCTCGCCGTCGAACTCGATCGAGCCGCCGTCGACCGTGTACCGCGGGTGCCCGGCGATCGTGTACGCGAGCGTCGACTTGCCCGAGCCGTTGGGGCCCATGACGGCGTGGATCTCACCCGCGTTGACGGTGAGGTCGACCCCCTTGAGGATCTGCTTGCGGGCACCGTCGGCCTCGATGGAGACCTGGAGGTCGCGGATGATGAGGCTGCTGCCCGACTGAGGCGTGGTCATGAGATCTTCTCTCCGATGTAGACGTCGCCGTCGAGGATCTCGACCGCGAAGACGGGGACCGGCTCGTAGGCCGGGAGGGTCAGGGGCTTGCCCGTGGTGAGCTCGAACTTCGAGCCGTGGGCCCAGCATTCGAGGGTGTCGTCTTCGACGAAGCCCTCCGAGAGCGAGATGTCGCCGTGCGTGCAGGTGTCGCCGATCGCGTGGACGTCGCCCGCGGAGTCCATGACGACGGCGATCGCCGTGCCGTCGACGACGACCTTCCGGGCGGTCGAGACCGACAGGTCGGCGAGGGCGCACACCTTGGTGCTCATCGGGCGTCCTCCAGCTCCGCGACGAGGGCGGCGATGAGCCGTTCCTGCAGAACCGGCTCCGGGATGTGGTGCACGATCTCGAGCAGGAAGCCGAGCACCACGAGGCGACGTGCCTCCGCTTCGGGGATGCCGCGTGCCTGGAGGTAGAACAGGTGCTCGTCGTCGAAGCGACCGGTGGCGCTGGCATGGCCCGCGCCCGCGATGTCGCCCGTCTCGATCTCGAGGTCCGGGATGCTGTCCGCCCGTGTGCCGTCGGAGAGCACGAGGTTGCGGTTCTGCTCGTAGGTGTCGGTGCCCACGGCGGAACGGCCGATGAGCACGTCGCCGACCCAGACGGTGCGCGCGCCCTCACCGTTGAGCGCGCCCTTGTAGGTGACGCGACTGCGGGTGTGGGGCGCGTCGTGGTGCACGTAGACGCGCTGCTCGAGGTGCTGTCCGGCATCCGCGAAGTAGACGCCGTAGAGCTCGGCGTCGGATCCCTCTTCGGCGAGGTGGGCGGACGGGTTGACCCGCACGATCGCACCGCCGAGCGAGACGACGATGTGGGTGAGCTTCGCGTCCTTGCTCAGCCGGGCGAAGTGGCTCGCGAGGTGGCGAGCGCCGTCGGCCCACTCCTGCAGGCTCACGACGGTGAGGTCGGCGCCCGCGCCCACGAGGATCTCGACGTTCTCGGAGAGCGACGCGTCGCCGCGGCCGTCGAGCACGATGAGCCCGCGGGATGCCGGCGCGGCCTCGATGAGCACGTGCGCCGCGCGCGGGGTCGTGCCCAGTGCGGCCCGAGTGATCGTGAGCGCCTCGGTCTCACCCTCGACGGCGATGCGGAGCGCCTTCTCGAAGGTGCTCCAGGCGTTCGCCGCGGCACGCTCCTCGGGCAGTCCCGCCGAGCCGATGCGGGCATCCGTGCGATCGATCCACTCGACCGTCGTGCCCGCGACCTCGGGGTACTGGATCGCGTAGGGCGCGCCGTCGAGCGCGTCGTCGATGAGGTCGCGCAGCTTGTCGACGGGGGTGAGCTTCCAGTCGGCTTCCCAGCCCTCGACCTTCGGGAAGTCGGAGTGCTTCGCCGACTTCGGACGCTCCGAACGCGTCTGCACCGGCACGACAGGGCCGTCCGTGTGCGCGACGATTCCCAGCCGCTCAGCGGCTTCCGTACCTGCGGCCACTAGCCGACGCTGCCTTCCATGCTCATCTCGATGAGCTTGTTGAGCTCGAGCGCGTACTCCATCGGCAGTTCGCGCGCGATGGGCTCGATGAAGCCGCGCACGATCATCGCCATCGCCTCGTCTTCCGCCATCCCTCGGGACATCAGATAGAAGAGCTGCTCCTCGGAGACCCGCGACACCGTGGCCTCGTGGCCGAGCTGTACGTCGTCGACTCGGATGTCGATCGCGGGGTAGGTGTCGGAGCGCGAGATGGTGTCGACGAGCAGGGCGTCGCAGCGCACGGTGTTCGCCGAGTGGTGCGCGTTCTCGGCGACCCGCACCTCGCCGCGGTAACCCGCCCGTCCGCCGCCGCGCGCGATCGACTTCGAGACGATCGACGAGGTCGTGTAGGGCGCGAGGTGGATCATCTTGGCGCCGGCGTCCTGGTGCTGGCCGGGGCCGGCGAACGCGACCGACAGGGTCTCGCCCTTCGCGTGCTCGCCGACGAGGTAGATCGAGGGGTACTTCATCGTCACCTTGGAGCCGATGTTGCCGTCGATCCACTCCATCGTCGCGCCCTCGTGCGCGATCGCACGCTTGGTGACGAGGTTGTAGACGTTGTTCGACCAGTTCTGGATGGTCGTGTACCGGACCCGGGCGTTCTTCTTCACGATGATCTCGACGACGGCCGAGTGCAGCGAGTCCGACTTGTAGATCGGCGCCGTGCAGCCCTCGATGTAGTGCACGTAGGAGCCCTCGTCGGCGATGATCAGCGTTCGCTCGAAC
>NZ_JBMRCP010000050.1:0-47233 GCF_057350545.1 Pseudolysinimonas sp.
CCCGCCGACGACTACACCGACCCGGCGCCGGCCACGACCTTCGCGCACCTCGACGCGACGACCGAGCTCTCGCGTGAGATCGCGTCGAAGGGTCTCTACCCGGCCGTCGACCCGCTGTCGTCGACCTCGCGCATCCTCGACCCCCGCTACTTGGGCGAAGACCACTACCGCGTCGCGATCGCCGTCAAGGCGATCCTGCAGAAGAACAAGGAACTCCAGGAGATCATCGCCATCCTCGGTGTCGACGAGCTCTCCGAGGAGGACAAGATCACGGTGTCGCGTGCGCGCCGCATCCAGCAGTTCCTCTCGCAGAACACCTACATGGCGAAGAAGTTCACCGGCGTCGAGGGCTCGACCGTGCCGCTCAAGGAGACGATCGAGTCGTTCGACGCGATCGTCAAGGGCGACTTCGACCACGTGGCCGAGCAGGCGTTCTTCAACGTCGGCGGCATCTCCGACGTCGAGAAGGCCTGGGACCGGATCCAGAAGGAGAACGGCTGAGCATGGCCGACGCCAAGTCGCTGACGGTGAGTGTCGTCGCCGCCGACCACGAGGTGTGGTCGGGCGAGGCGAAGCAGGTCGTCGCGCGCACCACCGAAGGTGAGATCGGCCTCCTCGCCGGTCACGAGCCGATCCTGGCGGTGCTCGCCGCGGGTGAGGTGCGCATCACGCCGGTCGAGGGCGCCGTCATCACCGCGAACGCGGACGACGGCTTCCTCTCGGTGCAGAACGACACCGTCACGATCGTCGCCGGCCAGGCTACGCTCGTCTCCTGACGCCCGCCGCGTCAGGGTTCGGGGGATGAGCATGCTCGTCGTGATGGCCGGCCTTCCCGGCACAGGTAAGTCCACCGTCGCCGAGGCCGTCGGCGCGCGTCTCGCGCTTCCGGTCGTGTCGGTCGACCCGATCGAGTCCGCGATCCTCTCGGCGGGCATCGACGCCGACCAGCCGACCGGGCTCGCGGCCTACCTCGTCGCCGAGACGATCGCGGAGTCCGTCGTCTCGGGGGGTGGTGGCATCGTCGTCGACGCGGTCAACGCAGTCGAGCCCGCGCGCGAGCAGTGGGTGCGGCTCGCGGCGCGCCGTGGCATCCCGATCCGCTTCGTCGAGGTCGTGTGCTCCGATGCGGACGTGCACCGCGCACGCCTCGAGGCCCGCGGTCGCCAGCTCGCGCACATCGCCGAGCCCACGTGGCATGCCGTCGAGCAGAGTCTCGACGAGTGGGAGGCGTGGGGTGGCGAGTCCGGCGCCGTGCCGCGCATCACCGTCGACTCCGTGCATCCGGTTCCGACACTCGTCGACCAGGTGGTCGCGTTCGTGCGAGGCTGACGAGTTGCTCATCCTCCTGCCGCCGTCGGAGACCAAGCGCGACGGCGGGAGCGGCCCGCCGCCCGACCTCGCGACGCTGTCGTTCCCCGAGCTGACGTCGGCACGCAGACGGGTGCTCGCCGCGCTGAGGGCCCTCTCGCGCAACCTCGGTGCCGCGGCCGCGATGCTCAAGCTCGGACCGTCGAGCGCGACCGAGGCCGTCCGCAACCGCGTCATCGGCACGTCGCCGACGATGCCCGCGATCGATCGCTACGACGGCGTGCTCTTCGAGGAGTTGGATGCGGGGTCGCTCCCCGAGGAGGCGCGCCGATTCGCGGGGGAGCATCTCGCGATCGGCTCTGCGCTGTTCGGACTGACCGGAGCGCTCGACCTCATCCCCGCCTACCGTCTCTCGCACGACTCGCGGCTCCCCGGGACGACACTGCGCAAGGCCTGGGCACCCGCGGCCGGCGTGCTCGCCGTGCGCCCGGGACTCATCGTCGATCTGCGCTCCGAGGGGTACGCGGCGCTCCTGCCGATCCCGCGGCGGGACGACGCCGTCTACGTGCGAGTGATGGCGGACGACGGCGACGGCCGGAGACGCGCGCTCAACCACTTCAACAAGAAGGGCAAGGGTGCCTTCGCGCGGCGCCTGCTGCTGTCGGGGATCGACCACCCCGACGTGGACTCACTGTTCCGGTGGGCGTCTCGGGAAGGCATCCGCCTCGAGCGCGGCGCGCCGGGCGAGCTCGACCTCGTCGTCTAGGCCGTCGCGCGCCAGCAGCCCTCGAGGTGATCGTCGACGAGCCCCGCCGACTGCATGAGGGCGTACATCGTCGTCGGCCCGACGAACCGGAAGCCCAGCTTCTTCAGGTGCTTGCTGAGCGCCTCGGATTCCGGCGTCACGGCGGGGATGTCGCCCCACGTGCGCGGACGGGGGCGGGAGTCGGTGGGTGCGAACGACCAGACGACCCGGTCGAGCGCTCCGGGGTCGTCGGCGGTGAGCTCGCGGGTGGCGCGAGCATTGCCGATCGTCGCGAGCACTTTCGCGCGATTTCGGATGATGCGCTCGTCGAGCATCAGACGCTCGACGTCGGACTCGTCGTAGTCGGCGACGGCGTCGATGTCGAAGCCGTCGAAGGCCTCTCGGAACCCGGGGCGGCGACGCAGGATCGTGATCCAGGAGAGCCCCGCCTGGAAGCCCTCGAGCGAGATCTTCTCGAACACGGCCCGGTCGCCGTGCAGCGGGGTGCCCCACTCCTCGTCGTGATACCGGCGGTACTCGTCGTCGGTGCCGATCCAGCCGCAGCGTGCCCGACCGTCGTCGCCGACGATCAGCTCGGGTCGGCTCACGCGAGCACGGAGAGGTCGAGCTCGACGGCCGTTCCGCCTCGGGGGACTCGGTGAGGGATGCCTTCGTGCGCGAGCAGCCAGGACTTGGTGGGGATGCCCTCGCCGCCGCTGTAGCCCGTGATCATGCCCGAACTGCCGAGGATGCGGTGGCACGGCACGAGGATCGGCACCGGGTTCGCCCCGACGGCGCCGCCGACGGCGCGGCCCGCCGTGGCGCGTCCCGTGCCCCGGCCGAGGTCGCCGTACGACGCGATCTCGCCGAATCCGAGGTCGGAGATCTGCGCCCACACCGCGCGCTGGAACTCGGTGCCGCCGAGTCGGACCGGCACGTCGAAGTCGCGTCGCTCGCCCGCGAAGTACTGCTCGAGCTGGGCGATCGCGGCGTCGACGACGGCATCCGGGGCCTCGGGGAACTCGTCGTGCGGCAGCATCCCGTCGCGTTCGATCGAGAGCCCGACGATCGCCGAGCCGTCGCCGACGACCTCGAGGCGACCGATCGGGCTCGGCATGCGACGGAGGGCGACGGGGGCTGCGGAGGTGCTCATGGGTCCGAGCGTAGACGGCGCCACCGACCGCAGTTCGCGGGAATCGGACATTGCGCAGACCCTGGCCGGCCGGGCGGCTGGGGAGGACGACTCCTAGGCTGGGCTGATGGAGAAGCGCACCCTCGGACACGCCGGACCCCTCGTGAGCGTCGTCGGCCTCGGCTGCAACAACCTCGGGCGACCCGGCACTCTCACCTTCGATCAGGAGGGTACCGACGCCGTCGTGCACGCGGCGCTCGAGGCGGGGGTGACGTTCTTCGACACGGCCGACATCTACGGCGCGGAGTACGGACTGAGCGAGACCCGCCTCGGCGCAGCGCTCCGCGATCATCGGGATGAGGCCGTCATCGCGACGAAGTTCGGCCACTCCGAGTACCCGAGCCCGATCGCCGAGGTCGGTCCGAAGGGCGGGCGCGCCTATGTGCGCGCTGCGGTCGAGGGTTCGCTGTCGCGACTCGGGATCGAGCGTATCGACCTGTATCAGCTGCACAGTCCCGACCCGGCGACGCCGATCGCGGAGACCCTCGAAGCTCTCGACGAACTCGTCCACGAGGGCAAGATCGCGGCGATCGGAAACTCCAACTTCGACGGCGCGCAGCTCGCCGAGGCGGATGCCGAAGCCGCCCGGCTCGGCGGGGCACGATTCACGAGCGCGCAGAACCACTACAGCCTCCTCGCCCGTGGTGCGGAGATCGATGTCCTCCCCGCCGTCGAGCGTCTGGGTCTCGGGTTCCTGCCCTACTTCCCGCTCGCCAACGGGCTCTTCACCGGCAAGTTCTCGCGCGACACGCTGCCCGCCGACAGCCGCATCGGTCGCCAACGGCCCGAAGTGCACGAGAAGGCGCCCTGGCATGCCATCGAGGCGCTCGCAGCCTTCGCCGAGGCCCGCGGCGTCGGACTGCTCGAGGTGACCTTCGGGTGGTTGCTCGCGCGTCCGGCGCTCTCGAGCGTCATCGCGGGCGCGACCAGGCCGGAGCAGATCCGGGCGAACGCGGCGGCGGGCACGGCCTGGCGGCCGACCGAGGCGGAGGTCGCCGAGATCGACGCGTTGTTCCCGCGCGCCTGACCGTCAGCCGTTGAGGATCGCGTCGCCGATGTTGAGCGTCGTCGCGTAGAGCACCCACGCCCAGTACGGGATGAGCAGCACGGCCGCGAGTCGCCGCACGCGCCAGAACGACAGCATCGTCAGCAGCACGAGCACGTCGAGGGCGACGATGATCGCGGCCGCGATCCACAGTGCGGCGACGCCGACGGCGGGGAACAGCGCGAAGAACACGGGGGTCCAGAGCGCGTTGAGCACCAGTTGCACGACGTAGAGCGTCAGCGGGCGTCGGACGTCGACGCGGTGGCGCTCGCGCCAGACGAGCCACGCCGCGACCGACATGAGGCCGTAGAGCACCGTCCACACGGGCCCGAAGACGACGTTCGGCGGAGTCCAGAACACCTTCTCGGCGTCGGCGTACCAGCCGTCGACATGGGTGATGGTGGCGAGACTGCCGAGCCCCGCGACGGCGTAGGCGATGGCGAGGAACGCGACGAGCACAAGCGCGGAGCGCACGGGCGAGGGGCGGGACGTGGCCGCGGCGGGAGTCGTCATGCTCCGACGCTAGAGCAGCATGCGGCCGGGGCCGCGGGGGCTTGACGTCCGCCCCCGCGCACCTTCGGCGAACCGGTCAGTCGGTGGGCTGGAGGATGACCTGGAGGTCGATCTCGATCTTGACGTCGTCGCCCAGGGTGAGACCGCCGGCTTCGAGGGCGGCGTTCCAGCTCACGCCGAAGTCGTGGCGGTTGATGGTCGTCGTGGCGGAGGCGCCGGCCCGGGTGTTGCCGTAGCCGTCGGTCGCGATGCCGCCGAGCTCGCCCGTGAGCGTGATCTCGCGGGTGACTCCGCGCAGCGTGAGGTCGCCGACGATCGTGAAGTCGTCGCCGTCCCAGCTGCCGCCGGTCGAGTGGAAGGTCGCGGTCGGATGCTCGTCGACGAGGAAGAAGTCGCTCGTGCGGAGGTGCGCGTCGCGCTGCGCCTGGTTGGTGTTGACCGAGGCGATGTCGATCGTCGCGTCGATCGTGTGGATGCCGTCGGCGTCGTCGGGGGCCGTGACGATCGTCACGTCGAAGGTCTCGAAGGTGCCGCGCACCTTCGAGATCGCGAGGTGCTTCACGGTGAAGGAGATCTCGGCGTGCGTCGGGTCGAGCCTCCAGGTGCCGGCGACGAAGGCGGGATGGGTGGACAGTGTCTCTGTAGTTGCCATGTCATCCATAATGCATGACACGTCAACGATATTCCCGATCGCGACGCGCGCGCGCCGACTCAGTGGCCGACGAGCGGCCCCATGGCGCGGGCGACGAGCGACCCGCGACCCGTGATGCGCTCCTCGGCGTCGGCGTCCGACATCGCGAGCATCCCGGCGTTCGCCCCCAGGAAGCGCAGCGGCTCGGGTTCCCAGCTCGGCGACTCGTGTCCGACCCAGGGCAGACGGGTGAGTTCGGTGTCTTCGCCGGTGATCAGATCGGCGAGGGTGCGCCCGGCGAGGTTCGTCGTCGACAACCCGTCGCCCACGTAGCCGCCGGCGCGCCCGATGCGCGTCGTCGCGTCGTAGCCGACGGAGGCGTGCCAATCCCGCGGCACCCCGAGCGGACCTCCCCAGCGGTGGGTGACCGACGCCTCCGCCGCGCCGGGGAAGAGGTCGACGAGCGCGCGCCGCAGGTGCTCGAACACGCGCGGCACGCGGTCGTACTCCGGTCGGATGGCGCTACCCCAGTGGTAGCGCGCGCCCCGTCCGCCGAACGCGATCCTGTCATCGGCCGTGCGCTGCCCGTAGACGAGGAGGTGGCGGTAGTCGGTGAACGTCTGGCCGCGCTCGACCCGCGCT
This sequence comes from Pseudolysinimonas sp., assembly GCF_057350545.1. Taxonomy (NCBI): domain Bacteria; kingdom Bacillati; phylum Actinomycetota; class Actinomycetes; order Micrococcales; family Microbacteriaceae; genus Pseudolysinimonas; species Pseudolysinimonas sp. Next base: position 6,077 of record NZ_JBMRCP010000050.1, read on the forward strand.
GAGTCCCAGAACGACGTCGGCAGCGGCTCCGTTGCGATCATGAGCGAGTAGAGGGGCAGGATGCGGCGGTGCGTCGCGGGGAAGGTCGCGGTATAGCCCTCGGTCGCCAGCACGACGTGCTCCGCGGTGACGACGCCCCGGGTCGTCGTCACCCGCCCGGTCGCGATACCGGTCACCGCGGTCTGCTCCAGGACGCGCGCGCCGCGAGACTCGAGCGCCGCCGCGAGTCCGCGCACGAGCTTCGCCGGGTGCAGGCTCGCGCAGTGGCGATCGAACGCCGCTCCGAGGGCGCCCGCGGCACCCACCTCGTCGGCGCCCCGCCATTCGACCTCGTCGACCCCGTAGGCGTCCGCCTGGGCGATCTCGCTCAGGGCCGCGCGCCGCTGCACGGCCGACCGCGCGTAGGCGAGCGTGCCGCCGCGCACGAAGTCGGCCCGGATGCCGGTCGACTCGAGCACTCGCCCGACCTCGCCGATCGTGCCGATCATCGCGCGCCGCATCGCGAGCGCCGCGTCGCGACCGTGCGCACGCTCGAGCGACCCGGTCGAACGGGGGAAGAGCGCGCTGCACCACCCGCCGTTACGGCCCGACGCGCCGAAGCCCGCGATCTCCTTCTCGAGCACGACGATGCGCAGTGACGGATCGCGGTCGAGCAGGTACCACGCCGTCCACAACCCGGTGAGGCCGGCCCCGACGATCGCGACGTCCGCCTCCACGTCGCCGTCGAGCCCCGCGCGCGGCGCCAGGTCGCCCGCGGTCTCGTGCCAGAACGACAGCCCCGAGTGGTCGACGCCTACAGCTTCGTCCACGCCTCGCTCAGCACGCCGCGCAGGATCTGGGTGATCTCGTCGAACTCGGGCTCGCCGATCGTGAGCGGCGGGGCGAGCTGCACGACGGGGTCGCCGCGGTCGTCGGCGCGGCAGTAGAGTCCCGCCTCGTAGAGCGCCTTGGACAGGAAGCCGCGCAGCAGTCGCTCCGACTCGGCGTCGTCGAAGGTCGTCTTCGTCGCCTTGTCCTTGACGAGTTCGATGCCGAAGAAGTACCCGTCACCGCGCACGTCGCCGACGATCGGCAGGTCGAGCAGCGTCTCGAGCTTCGCGCGGAAGACCGGCGACAGCGTCCGCACGCGCTCGTTGAGGCCCTCCTCCTCGAAGATGTCGAGATTCTCGAGCGCGACCGCCGACGAGACCGGGTGTCCGCCGAACGTGTAGCCGTGGTAGAAGGCTGTCGACCCGTGGCGGAACGGCTCGTACACCTTGTCGGAGACGATCGTCGCGCCGATGGGGGAGTAGCCCGAGGTCATCGCCTTCGCGCACGTGATCATGTCGGGTACGTAGCCGTAGGCGTCGCAGGCGAACATGTGGCCGACGCGGCCGAAGGCGCAGATGACCTCGTCCGAGACGAGCAGGACGTCGTACTTGTCGCAGATCTCGCGCACGCGCTGGAAATACCCCTTCGGCGGCGGGAAGCATCCACCCGAGTTCTGCACCGGTTCGAGGAACACCGCCGCGACCGTGTCGGCTCCCTCGAACTGGATCATCTCCTCGATGCGGTTCGCCGCCCAGAGGCCGAACTCCTCCTCGGTGCCGCCCGGGAAGCCCATCTCCTCGGCGCGGTACGCGTTGGTGTTCGGCACCCGGAACCCGCCCGGCGTGACCGGTTCGAACATCGCCTTCATGGCGGGGATGCCGGTGATCGCGAGCGCGCCCTGCGGCGTGCCGTGGTAAGCGACGAAACGCGAGATGACCTTCGTCTTGGTCGGCTGGCCCTGGAGCTTCCAGTAGTACTTCGCGAGTTTGAACGCGGTCTCGACCGCCTCGCCGCCTCCGGTCGAGAAGAAGACCCGGTTGAGGTCGCCGGGCGCGTAGTCGGCGAGTCGGTCGGCGAGCTCGATCGCGTTCGGGTGCGCGTACGACCAGATCGGGAAGAACGCGAGTTCCTCCGCCTGCTTCGCGGCGGCGGCGGCGAGCCGCTTCCGGCCGTGGCCCGCGTTGACGACGAAGAGCCCCGACAGGCCGTCGATGTACTTCTTGCCGGCGGAGTCCCAGATGTGGTGCCCCTCGCCCTTGACGATGATCGGCACGCCGTGCTCCTCGAGCACCGACTGGCGCGAGAAGTGCATCCAGAGGTGATCTTTCGCCTTCTGCTGCAGCGCGGAGTGGTCGAGGTCGGCCGGAATCGTCTGTTCGGAGATCGTCATGGCGTGTTTCCCTTCGTAGCCGGTGGCTACCGAGTGCCCCAGTTGTAGAACTGCTTGTGGAGTTTGAGGTAGACGAACGTCTCGGTCGACAGCACGCCGTCGATCGTGCGGATGCGCTGGTTGAGCAGCTCGATGAGGTCGTCGTCCGACTCGCAGACGACCTCGGCGAGGATGTCGAAGCTGCCCGCCGTGAGCACGACGTAGTCGATCGCCGGAATGCGTCCGAGCTCCTCCGCGACACTCACCGTGTCGCCGGTCACCTTGAGGCCGATCATGGCCTGACGGTAGAAGCCGAGCTGCATCGGATCGGTGACCGCCACGACCTGCATGACGCCGGCATCCGTGAGCTTCTGAACGCGCTGGCGCACCGCCGCCTCGGAGAGTCCGACGGCCTTGCCGATCTCGGCGTACGACCGTCGGCCGTCCTCCTGGAGCTGCTCGATGATCCCCTTGGAGACGTCGTCGAGCGCTACCGTCTTCGCGCGCGCCATGTTCCGATCATGGCAGCCTGGGAGGGGTCATTCAAGCGAATCCGCAATCTGGGAGCCCTCTGAGTGACGAAATCCGCAGTTTCTATCGGTTGCCGCGCGAAGTAGGGTGGGCGCATGGCCGACCGCACGCTCAAGAATTTCATCAACGGTGAGTACGTCGACGCGAAGGGCGACAGCTCCTTCCCCGTCGTCGACCCCGCGTCGGAGGAGACCTACGCGACCTCACCCGTCTCGGGTGCGGCCGACGTCGACGCCGCCTATGCCGCGGCCGCCGCGGCGTTCGAGGAGTGGGGCGAGTCGATCCCGGCCGAGCGGCAGCTCGCGCTGTTCCGCATCGCCGACGAGATGGAGAAGCGTGCCGACGAGTTCGCCGACCTCGAGTCGCAGGACACGGGGAAGCCGCGTACGACCCTCGTCGATGACGAGATCTCGCTCTCCGTCGACCAGCTCCGCTTCTTCGCAGGCGCCGCTCGCAACCTCGAGGGCCGCGCCACAGCCGAGTACATGAAGGACCACACGTCGTCGATCCGTCGCGAGCCGATCGGCGTCATCGGCCAGGTGACCCCGTGGAACTATCCGCTCAACATGGCCGTGTGGAAGATCGCGCCGGCGATCGCCGCCGGCAACACGACGGTGCTCAAGCCGAGCGACACGACACCGCAGTCGACGCTCCTGCTCGCCGAGATCGCGGCGGAGTTCCTACCGAAGGGCGTGCTCAACGTGATCACGGGCGACCGCACGACCGGCGGACTCATGATCGACCACAAGACGCCGCAGATGGTGTCGATCACCGGTTCGGTGCGTGCCGGCATGGAGGTCGCGAAGGCGGCCTCCGCCGATCTCAAGCGCGTGCACCTCGAGCTCGGCGGCAAGGCGCCCGTCATCGTGTTCCCGGATGCCGACATGGCCAAGGCGGCGGAGGGGATCGCGATCGCGGGCTACTTCAACGCCGGTCAGGACTGCACGGCGGCGACGCGCGTGCTCGTGCACCGTGATGCGCACGACGCGTTCGTCGCCGCGCTCGCCGCCTACGTCGCGGACAACGTCTCCACCGGCGACCCGAAAGACCCGGACACGTTCTTCGGCCCGGTCAACAACATCCACCAGATGGAGCGCGTGCTCGGGATGCTGAACGGCCTCCCGTCGCACGCGAACGTCGTGACGGGCGGTGGCCGCAAAGACGGCAAGGGCTACTTCATCGAGCCGACGATCGTCGACGCGCTGAAGCAGGACGACGACGCCATCCAGAACGAGATCTTCGGCCCCGTCATCACGGTGCAGACGTTCTCCGACGAAGCCGAGGCCCTCGCGTGGGCGAACGGCGTCGAGTACGGCCTCTCGTCGAGTGTGTGGACGTCCGACCACGGTCGCGCGATGCGCTTCGCGAAGCACCTCGACTTCGGTTGCGTGTGGATCAACACCCACATCCCGCTCGTCGCCGAGATGCCGCATGGCGGCTTCAAGCACTCCGGCTACGGCAAGGACCTCTCGATGTACGGCTTCGAGGACTACACGCGCATCAAGCACGTCATGAGCTATATCGCCGAGTGACTCCTGCGCGCGGCGGTGGGCGACTGCCGCGCGGAGGGCGTTAGATAGTCGAGTGCACGGTGACCTCGACGACACACGTCTCGCGGTTCCGCGCATGCCGCAGCCCGAACCGGCCACGGACGACCTCGACGACACCGTCGTGCGCGGGACCGCGCCCGCACCGCCGGCGCTGGTCGAACCACCGCAGCCCGAACCCCGCGCCGTGCCGACGGTCCTCCCACCCGCGCTCGCCCCCGTCGTCCCGTCGACCGACATCGACGAGCCTGGCCCCTCGACATCGCCGCCCTTCCGGGCACGCCTCGCGAACGGCACCGAACTGCCCATCGACGGTCCCGTCTACCTCGGCCGCAAGCCGAGCCCCCCGCGCATCCACACCGGACCGCCGCCGAGGCTCGTGACGTTCCCGTCTCCCAGCCGCGAGCTCTCCGCGACGCACCTCGAGCTGCGCGTCGTCGGCGGCTCCCTCATCGCGAGCGACATGCGCTCGACCAACGGCACCGTCGTGCGGCTGCCCCGCTCGGCCCCACGCACGCTCATCCGCGGGGAGTCCGTGGTCGTCGTGCCCGGCACCCGCATCGATCTCGGCGACGGCGCCGTCCTCGACATCCTCGACCCCGCCGTCGACGAGGGGGAGGTCTCGTGAGCAGCGTCGGCCGTGACCGCACCGGCTACAAGCTCGCCGTCCCGGGGCGCCGTCGCGGCTTCGTGCTCGACTGGGCGGGGCGCAGCGACGTCGGTCGGAAGCGCACCGTCAACGAAGACAGCGTGCTCGTCGGGCCTCCGGTGTTCGCCGTCGCCGACGGGATGGGCGGTCATGCCGCGGGCGACAGGGCCAGCGCCGCCGTCGTCGAGCGCCTCGCGGCGCTGCGAGGGGAGGCCGACCAGGACTACGTCGAACTCGGTCGTCTCGACGAGGCACTGGCCGCCGCGGCGGGAGACATCGACGAGTTCTCGGCCCACATCCCGATCGGCGCGGGGACGACGGTGACGGGGGCGATCCTCGCGCTCCAGGACGGCGAACCCCACTTCGCGGTGTTCAACATCGGCGACAGTCGCGTCTACAGCTGGGGCGACGGCGAGTTCCGCCGGGTCACGCGCGATCACTCGGTCGTACAAGAACTCGTCGACGCCGGCCTGCTCCACGCGGACGATGCCGAGGACCACCCCGAGAGCAACGTCATCACGCGCGCCGTCGGCTTCCGCGACGACCCACATCCCGATGTGTGGATGCTGCCGGTGCAGCCCGGGATGCGGCTGCTCCTGTGTTCCGACGGGCTCACCAAGGAGCTCGATGACGCCCGCATCCGGAGCGTGCTCGCCGACGGCGGCTCCGCGGCGGAGACCGCGGACGTGCTCATGGATGCTGCGCTCGCGGCGGGCGGTCGCGACAACGTCACCGTCGTCGTGATCGACGTCGCGACGCCCGCGCCGAAGCCGCGCAAGGACAGCGCAGACGGCGCGTAGCATCCCCCGCGGTCCTGCGGAAACCCCCGTTCGAGCGGCGGTCTTCCGCAGATCGTCCACCTAGAATAGGGCGACCCGCGCATGGAGAAGGGGGGTCTTCATGGCGAGGCGCCTGCCCTCCCAGCCCCCGGTGCTGCCCGGATTCTCCTACGTCCACATCCTGGGCTCCGGCGGCTTCGCCGACGTGTTCCTCTATGAGCAGAACATGCCGCGTCGTCAGGTCGCCGTCAAGGTCATGCTGAGCGAGGTCGTCAACGATCAGGTGCGCCAGATGTTCCAAGCCGAGGCGAACCTCATGGCGCAGCTCTCGGCGCACCCCTCGATCCTGACCGTGTACGAGGCGAGCGTGTCGAGCGACGGCCGACCGTATCTCGTCATGGAGCTGTGCTCGTCGAGCCTGTCGGAGCGCTACCGGCGTGAGCGCATCCCGGTGCCCGAGGTGTTGCGCGTCGCGGTGAAGATCGGCTCGGCGATCGAGACCGCCCACCGCGCGGGCGTGCTGCACCGAGACATCAAGCCCTCCAACATCCTCATGACCGCGTACGGGCACCCCGTGTTGTCCGACTTCGGCATCGCCTCGACGCTCACGTCGCAGCGCGAGGAGGACTCCGTCGGCCTGTCGATCCCGTGGTCGGCCCCGGAAGTGCTGCTCGACGAGACCTCCGGCACGATCGGCAGCGAGGTGTGGGCGCTCGCCGCGACCGTGTACTCGCTGCTGGCCGGACGCTCACCGTTCGAAGACCCGAACGGTTCCAACAGCAGCAGCGACCTCATGGCTCGGATCGCGCGCGCCAAGCCGCAGGCGATCGGCCGCACCGACGTTCCGGCGAGCCTCGAAGCCCTGCTGCGTCGTGCGATGTCCCGGCGCCCCGAGAACCGCCCGGCGAGCGTCATCGAACTCGTGCGCGAACTGCAGACCATCGAGGCCGAGCTCGGCGTGCCGCAGACGCCGCTCGAGGTCGCCATGGACGAGTGGGCGCTCGGCACGGTCGCCGACCTCGAAGACCGCACGCGCCTGCGCCCCGTTCCCGGTGCCGGCAACGCCCCGTCGCCTCGGCGTCGGCGGCGTCGCGCGGCGGGCGCAGGGGAGTACGCGGGAATCGGCACGGTGCGCGAGGCGACGCCCCCGCCGCGGCGCTTCTCGCACAGCAGACCCGCCGCCCCTCAGCGCGGCGTGCAGGCCGTCACGTGGCTCCTCATCGCCTCGGCCGTGCTCGTCATGGCGCTCGGGGCGACGGCGCTCGTCGTGCTCCTGCGCGCCTCCACCGACGACGGCATCCCCGTCGTCACCGACATCTCCGCCCGCGAGACCGACGGCACGGTCGAGTTCTCCTGGCCCGACCCGGGCATCGCGACGGGAGACCTCTACGAGATCGAGGTCGGCGGGATCCGCACCGCCACCCAGGCGCAGCCGCGCTTCGTCGTCGACGCGGCCCCGGGCGAGACGGTGTGTGTCGCGGTGACCGTCAACCGCCAGGGCAAGACCGGCGGTCAGAGCGCGGAGAAGTGCGTCGACGTCTCGGATGAGTGAACGATGAGCATCCGATCCTGGATCGCGGCACACCGCTCGCTCGTTGCCACGGCGACGAGCGGCACCGTGGTCGCCGCTCTCGTGGCGGGCTTCGCGATCACGTCCACGGGATACACCGCGCAGAAGCTCGACCTCGGCGACGGCTCGGTCTGGGTCGCCAACGGCACCCTCCAGGCGGTGGGCCGCGCGAATCCGGAGGTGCTCGAGCTCAACTCCGTCGTGCGCACGGCGGGCACCGACCTCGAGGTCGTGCAGCAGGGCACCACCGTGCTCGTCGTCGACCACGCCAACGCGACCGTGCAGCTCGTCGACCCCGCGACGTCGACGCTGGGGGAGTCGACGGCGCTGCCGCCCGAAGACGCCCAGGTGTTCCTCGCCGGGACGCGCGTCGTCATCCATGCCGCGGGCACCGGGGAACTCTGGATCGTACCGATCCCCGAATTGCAGGACTTCGACGCGGCTCAGCCCACGTCGCTGAGCCTCGGCCTCGACTCCGTCGTGAGCGTCGCACCCGACGGCACGCTGTTCGCCTATTCCGCCGACCTCGACGAGGTGTTCCGGGTCGACGCCGCGCGCACCGACACGGTCGACGCGACCTGGACCGCGGGACTGCCGGATGCCGAAGCGGTGCAGGTCACGTCGGTCGGCAGCAGCTGGGCGGTCATCGACGAGGCAGGGCGTCGGGTGGCGCTCGAGCGCGGCATCGTCGATCTCGCGGACTTCGTGGCCCCGGGCGGTGCGGTCGTCCCGCAAGAAGCCTCGGATGACGGCGATCGTCTGTTGCTCGGCATCGACGGCAGCCTGCTCTCCGTCCCGCTCAGCGGCGCCGCGGTCGTGCCCCTCGTCGAAGGCGAGGACGGCGCCCCCGCCCGACCGCTCCGGGTCGACGGGTGCGAGTACGGCGCGTGGTCCTCCGGCAGCGCGTGGCGCCGCTGCGCGGGCGACGGCGAGGGCGTCACGCTGTCGCTCGAGGGCCCGACCTCCGGCACGCTCGACTTCGCCGTCAACGTCGACCGGGTCGTGCTCAACGACGTACGGCGCGGCAGCACGTGGGCCGTGCAGGACGACGCGCAGCTGATCGACAACTGGGACGACCTCCTCGTCGAGGACCCGGACGAGGAGGTCGAGCAGAACGACGAGAACGTTCCGCCGACCGTCGAAGAGGAGCAGCGGCCGCCCGTCGCCCTCGACGACGCGTTCGGCGCTCGGCCGGGCCGCGCGACCGTGCTGCCCGTGCTGCTCAACGACTACGACCCGAACGCCGACGTGCTCGTGATCGCGCAGGTCGACCCCCTCGATGAGGACCTCGGGCGCCTCGACCTGGTGACCCGCAACCAACAACTCCAGCTCACCCTCACCGACGCGGCGCGGGGCACCATCTCGTTCCGGTACACGATCAGCGACGGCCGGGGCGGTACGGCCACCGCGACCGTCACCGTGACGGTGCGCGACGACTCGGAGAACTCGCCGCCGGTGCAGATGCGCACCACCCGCACCGAGGTCGCCGCCGGGGGACGCGTGACGACACAGGTGCTGGGCGACTGGGTCGACCCCGACGGCGATGCCTTCTACCTGACGACGGCGGCGACGCCGGCGCCCGATCAGGTGAGCCACAAGCCCGACGGCGTCGTCGTCTTCTCCGACTCCGGGCAGGGCGGCGACCTCAAGTCGGTGACCCTCGTCGTCACCGACGGTGCCGGGGAGTCCAGCGGCAGCCTCTCGATCGGTGTGAGCCCGGCGGGGCAGCTCCCCATCGTCATCGAGCCCTGGGTCGCGCTCGCGACGGCGGGGCAGGAGATCACCGTCCGTCCGATGTCGCACGTGCGGGGCGGCAACGGCACCCTTCGGCTCAACGCCGTTCCCGAGCGCGCGGGTGCGACCATCACTCCGAGCTTCGAGGCGGGGACCTTCACCTTCGTGAGCGACGAGGTGCGCACGCACTACGTCGAGTTCACCGTGACCGATGGCGACCAGACGGCGACGGGCCTCCTGCGCATCGACGTCGCGGCGCCGCCGGACGCCAACACCCGACCGATCACGGTGCCGCGCACGGTCTTCATCACGACGCTCTCGAGCGACACGGTCGATCCGACGACGACCGACATCGACCCCGCCGGTGGCGTGCTCGTCGTGACCGGAGTCTCGAACGACGCGGTGGGCGTGCGTGCCGAAGTGCTCGACCAGCGTCAGGTGCGCATCACGCTCACGGCGCCGCTCGAGGGTCGCAGCGTCGACGTCGGCTATCGCATCAGCAACGGTCTGGCGGACGCCGTGGGCACGATCACCGTCGTGGAGATCCCCGAGCCCGACCAGCTCCAGCCCCCCGTGGCGCTCGACGACACGGCGACCGTGCGGGTCGGCGACGTCGTCGACATCCCCGTGCTCGACAACGACGAGCAGCCCGAAGGCAAGCCGATCACCCTCCTCGCCGAACTCGCCGAGCAGCTGCCCGACGATGCGGGTCTGCTCTTCGTGTCGGGCGACAGGCTCCGCTATCTCGCGCCCGAGACCGCGGGCAACTACGTCGCGGTCTACAGCATCGAGTCGGGCGGCCAGCGCGCGGAGGGCCGCGTCACGATCTCCGTGCGCGAGGAGAACGAGGCGACGAACAACCCGCCGGTGCCACGGCGCGTGACCGCTCGCGTGCTCGCGGGCGAGACGGTGCGCATCCAGATCCCCCTGAGCGGCGTCGATCCCGACGGCGACTCGGTGCAGCTCATCGGCATCACGAGCAACCCCGAGAAGGGCTCCGTGCTGAGCACGGGGTCGACCTTCATCGAGTTCGAGGCGGGTGAGTACTCCTCCGGCACCGACCAGTTCACCTACGCGCTGGTCGACAGCCTGGGAGCCCGTGCCGAGGGCACCGTGCGCGTGGGCATCAGCCCGCGACTGGATGGCGCGCGCAACCCGGTCGCGAACGCCGACACGGTCTCGGTGCGCCCCGATCGCACCGTGAGCGTCCAGGTGCTGGCGAACGACTCCGATCCCGACGGCAGCCCGCTGCGTGTCGTGTCGGCCATTCCCAATTCGGAGGGGACGACGGTCGAGATCGTCGACGACGCCGTGCTCGACATCACACCGCCCGACGAGCCGGGCGAGTACTCGGTGATCTACACCATTCAGAACGAGTACGGGGGCACGAGCCAGAACTTCGTGAGCGTGCGCGTCGACCCGGACGCGCCGCTGTCGTACCCGCTCGCCGAGGACACCGTGCTCACCGCGAGCGACGTCGTCGACAGGTCGACCGTCGACGTCGATGTGCTCGACAACGTGTTCTTCGCCGACGGTGATGTGGGCGATCTCGGCGTCGCGCTGCTCCCGGGCTTCACGACGACCGCCGAGTTGCTCTCCGACAAGCACATCCGCGTCGTGATCGGCGACGAGAGCCAGATCATCCCGTTCTCGGTCTCCCACCCCGACGACGACTCGATCCGATCGTTCGCCTTCATCTGGGTGCCCGGATACGACGACGCGCTGCCGCAACTCGACCGCACGGCGCCGCTCCTCACGGTCGCCAGCGAGCAGCCGCTCACGATCGACCTGAACGACTACGTCATCACGCTGCGCGGTCAGGGCGTGCGGCTCACCGACTCGAGCACGGTGCGCGCGACGCACTCCAACGGCGACGACCTCGTCGTCGACGCCAACACCCTCGTCTACACGTCGGCGGATCTCTACTTCGGGCCTGCGTCGATCACGTTCGAGGTCACCGACGGTGCGAGCGCGAGCGACCCGAACGGCCGCCGCGCCATCCTGACCCTCCCGATCGACGTACAGCCGCGCGAGAACCAGCCGCCCGTCTTCATCGGCGCCGACGTGACCTTCGAGCCGGGTCAGACGAAAGAGCTCGACCTCGTCCGGCTCACCAACTACCCGTACGACGACATCGACGAGCTCGAGTACGCGGTCATCGACCCGCTCCCGGAGGGCTTCAGCTTCGAGCTCAACGGCCAGCGTCTCGTGCTGCGGGCGTCGAACAGCGTCGCCAAGGGCACCGTCACCGACATCACGCTCACCGTCAACGACGACGCCAATCAGGGGCGGGCGGGACGCATCCGACTCGAAGTCGTGCCGTCGACCCTGCCGCTCGTGACGCCGGTCGCCGACAGTTCGGTCACGCCGCGGGGCACGACGACGACGATCGACGTGCTCGCGAACGACGAGGTGAACAACCCGTTCCCCGGGGAGCCGTTGCAGGTCGTCGACATCCGCGGACTCGACGGCGCCGCGATCCCGGAGGGCGTCACCATCACCCCGAGCGCCGACCGGTCTCGACTGACGGTCACCGTGGCGTCGACCGCGGCCCCGATCGATACGAGCCTCCAGTACCAGGTCGCCGACGCGACGCAGGATCGCGATCGCTATGTCTGGGGCACGATCACGATCTCGGTGCAGGACGTTCCGGATGCCGTCACCGGTGTCGCCGTGAGCGAGTTCGGCGACCGCCTGCTCAAGCTCTCCTGGTCGCCGGGCGTGTTCAACAACTCGCCGATCGAGCGCTACGAGGTCACCATGACCTCGGTGGCCACCGACGAGGTGCTCTCCGTCACGGAGTGCACGAGCTCGGTGAACTGCGCGCTCACGACGCCGGGCAACGGGCCCGGCAACGCCGTGCGGCTCTCGGTCGTCGCGATCAACGCGATCGGTCCCTCCGCGTCGACCGCGCTGTCCGGCTCGATCTGGTCAGACGTCATCCCGCCGCCGCCCACCGCACTCGACTCGACGCCGCTCGACCAGGGTCTCCGGGTGATCTGGCGCAAGCCCGCCGACGCGGGCGGGAGCCCGATCGAGCAGTACGTCGTGACGGTGGGCCCGCTCCAGCAGGTCGTCACGGTGAACCCGTCCGACCCGGTGGGGACGCTGTACACCGCGAACCTGAGTGGCCCGGCGATCCCGAACGCCAGCGCCGTCGGCTTCTCGGTGAGCGCTCGCAACAGCGCGCCGAACTCGCTCGCCACCTGGAATCAGGCGAGCGGCGTCGGGGTGCCGGCGGGTCCGCCGACACTCGCCGGTCCGACCGTCTCCGCATCGGCCTCGATCACCGACGGCTCGACCGCGAGCGCGTCGTGGGCGGGCGTGTTCGGCGACAACGGCGCACCGGTGACGAAGTACTACGCGCTCGTGCGCAGCGACGGCTCGACGCCGGTGTGCACCGTCACGGGCGTCGAGAACGGCGCGCCGAGCGTCAGCCCGCCCGGCGGCAGCCAGGCGCTCGGCGCCGGCACGACCTCGCCCAGCTTCGGCGGCCTGTCGGCGAACCAGACCTACACGATCTGGGTGTTCGCCTACAACGGCCAGGGCTGCACGCCGGCGTCGCCCGTGCAGGTGACGCCGCGCGCCGTGCCCGGTCAGGTCACATCGATCACGGCGCCCATCGAAGAGAACGGCGTCGGCGGCGAGTTCTTCGACGCGCGGCTCACCGCTTTCGGCATCTCGAGCGGTTCGACGGATGCCGACACGTTCACGTTCAAGATCGGCGAGGGCGGCAGCGAGAGCGCGATCCTCCCGCTCGGGTCGTACCTCACGTCGAGCAACGCGAGCCACTACGGGCAGCCGCTCACGGTCTACGTGAAGGCGTGTCGCGCGTATCCCGAGGCGACGTTGTGCAGCACGTCGTGGTCTCCCGCGTTCGCGCTGGGCACGCCCGTGCGCAACTCGACGCCCGCGGGGCTCGTCCACGACGCGGACCTGCTGAGCGGCGCGTGGAGCTGGACGAGCATCCCGGGTCCCGGCTACACGGCCGTCGACTACCGCTGCTCGCCCGGCAACAACGCCGATGGCTGGGCGCCCATGCCCGAGACCGGCTCGTGCGACACCGGACTGCTCGGCGCCGACCTGCGCGTCCGCATCACCGCCAACGACACGACCTATGAACGAAGCTATTCCTCGTTCGACTACTAGTCGATCGATCGCCCCGCCCCGCCAGTCCGTCCCGGAAGGACACCGAGCATGACCATGACCCCCGAGCAGGCCTCCGCGTTCCAGGAGACCTTCGGGCGCCTCGTCGCCAACGTCGAACAGGTGCTCCTGGGCAAGACCTTCGTCATCCGGCTCGGCCTCGTCGCGCTGTTCAGCGAGGGTCACCTGCTGCTCGAGGACTTCCCGGGCACCGGCAAGACGTCGATGGCGCGCGCGATCGCCCAGAGCGTCGCCGGAACCCACAACCGCATCCAGTTCACCCCCGACCTCCTGCCCGGCGACATCACGGGCGTGAGCGTGTACGACCAGAAGACGCAGACCTTCGAATTCCACCGAGGGCCGATCTTCGCCAACATCGTGCTCGCCGACGAGATCAACCGCGCGTCGCCGAAGACGCAGGCGGCGCTCCTCGAGGTGATGGAGGAGGGTCGCGTCACGGTCGACGGCGAGACGCATCCCGCCTCGTCGCCGTTCATGGTCATCGCGACCCAGAATCCGATCGAGCAGGCCGGCACCTACCGGCTCCCCGAAGCACAGCTCGACCGTTTCCTGCTGAAGGCGTCGATCGGCTATCCCGACCACGCCTCGACCCTGCGCATCCTCGAGGGGTCCGACGTCAAGGCGCACGAGGTGACGCTCAGCCCCGTCGTGACCGCGGATGCCGTGCTCGAGATGGCCGCGCTCGCCCGGCAGGTGCATGTCGACCCGAGCGTCAACGACTACGTGTCGCGGCTCGTGGAAGCCACGCGCACGGCGACCGAGGTGCGCCTCGGAGTGAGCGTGCGCGGCGCTCTCGCCCTCATCCGCAGCGCGAAGACCCTCGCGGCCGCGAGCGGACGGCACTACGTCATCCCCGACGACGTGAAGTCGCTCGCGGAGCCCGTGCTCGCGCACCGCCTCATGCTCGACCCGGAGGCCGAGTTCGACGGCGTCACGACGTCGGGCATCATCGGCCAGCTCCTGCTCGAGACCGCGCCGCCGAGCGACCGGCAGGCCGTGTGAGCGCACCCCGTCCCAAGCGGCAGAGCCGCGCGTCGCGCAGCCGTCGTGGTCCGCGGATCACGACGGCGACGCGCGCGGATCCGCTCACGCAGTCCGGCACCGCCGGCCTCGCCAACACGCGCACCCGCATCGTGGGTGCGCGTACCGGTGTGCTCGCGGACGCCGTGGTCGCCGTCGTACGGTTCCTCGCCGTCGCGGGGGAGACGACGGCCCGCGTCGGAAGTCGCGTCGCGGCGGTCGTCACGCCGCTCGGCTGGGTCATGCTGGGGGTGATCCCGGCGGCGTTGCTCGCGGGCTACACCCTGGGCTGGATGGAGCTCGTCGCCGTCGGCTGGGCCGGGATCGTGCTCGCGGTGATCGCGGCGCTCTACCTCATCGGCCGCTCGCCGTTCCGTGTGGGTCTCGACCTCCCGCACCGTCGAGTCGTCGTCGGCGACCCCGCCCGCGGGGCCGTCACGCTGCGCAACCCGACGGGGCGTCGGGTTCTCGGGGTGAAGGTCGAGATCCCGGTCGGCGTCGGCCTCGCCGAGCTCGCGATGCCGAGCCTCAGGGCCGGCGCCTCGTTCACGAACGAGTTCGCCGTCCCGACCCTGCGCCGCGGAGTCATCCCGATCGGACCCGTTCGCACGGTGCGCGCCGACCCGATCGGCCTCGTCCGTCGCGAACTCGTCTGGACCGAGACCGAAGAACTGGTCGTGCACCCGCGCACTGTCGGCATCCCGTCGACGTCGACCGGTCTGATCCGCGACCTCGAGGGCTCGCCGACGCGCGACCTCACCTCGAGCGACGTCGCGTTCCACGCCCTGCGCGAATACCAGGCGGGTGATGAGCGTCGCTACATCCACTGGAAGTCGACCGCGAAGACGGGCACCTACATGGTGCGGCAGTTCGAGCAGACCCGCCGCAGCCACCTCGTCGTCGCGCTGTCGCTCGCCACGTCGGACTACGCGAGCGAGGAGGAGTTCGAGCTCGCGGTGAGCGTCGCCGGGTCGCTCGGTGTGCGTGCGATCCGCGACGGTCGCACCGTCTCCGTCGTCGTCAGCACGATCACGCCCGAGTTCGCCAAGCGCAAGACCTACGCCGTGCGTCCCCTCGCGACGCACGTACCCGCCCGCCTGCTCGACGATCTCGCGGTCGTCGAGGTCGCGAGCGCGGCCCTCGGTATCCGCGACGTGGGACGCATCGCCGCCGAGGACAACGTCGGCATCTCCGTCGCGTTCCTCGTCTGCGGGTCGCTCGCGACGCCGTCCGAGTTGCGCGCGGCCTCGCACTCGTTCCCCGTCGACGTCGGCGTCGTCGCGATCGTCTGCGACCCCGACGCGGTTCCCGGATTCCGTCGCGTCGCGGGGCTCAGCGTGCTCACGATCGGCTACCTCGAAGACCTGCGCGTCGCGCTCGCCCGAACGGCGGCCGTCGCGTGAGGCCCCCGCGCACGGTCCGCGGCACGATCCTCGATGTCGTCCTGATCTGGACGATGACCGGCATCGCCGCCGCGACGTTCTGGCCCGTCTACCGCGACAGCTCCTTCGTCGTGATGGCCGTCGGCGCGGTGCTCTCGGGCACGCTCGTGGCGCTCCTGGGGGCGCGCTTCCGCTGGCCGTCGTTCGTCGTGTTGCTCGCTGCCGTGGTCGTCCTGTTCGTCGCCGGGGTGCCGCTCGCCATCCCGGCCCGCGCGATCGCCGGGGTGCTGCCGAGCTGGGAGGGCGTGGTCGACCTCGCCGGAGCGATCGTGTTCGGCTGGAAGCAATTGCTCACGATCACCCTCCCGGTCGGCGACTACCAAGCGCTGCTCGTGCCGGCGTTCGTGCTGCTCTACGCGTCGACCCTCGTCTCCGTCACGATCGCGACGCGCGCGCGATTCCCCGAACTCTCCGTCATTCCTCCGATCGTCGTCTTCCTCGTCGCGATCGCGTTCGGACCCGACGAGGCGCTCTGGCCCATCCCGCTCGCCCTCGGACTCCTGGCCGCCGTGCTCGTCTTCCTCGTGTTGCAGCGCTGGCGTCGGCGTCGCGCGGCGATCTCGACCCTCGCCCGCTCGACGCCCGACGCCGACGGTCGCCCGCTCGAGACCGCAGGCGATGCCGTGCTCGGCATCCGCACGATCGTCGCGGGCGGACTGATCCTCGCCGTCGCGGGGGCCTCCTCGATCGCCGTGTCGGCCGCGCTGCCGGTGACGGGCGAGCGCGACGTGCTGCGGACGGCCGTCGTGCAACCGTTCGACCCGCGCGACTACGCGAGCCCGCTCGCGGGCTTCCGCCGCTACCTGCGCGACGATCGTGTCGACGCCGTCCTGCTCCGCGTCGAGGGGCTCCCCGACGACGCGCGGCTGCGGATCGCGACGCTCGACAGCTACGACGGCGTCGTCTACGCCGTCGGCAGTGCGACGATCGACAGCGCCTCGGGAACGTTCGTGCGCATCCCGCAGTCCGTCGATCAGTCGGAGGTCGAGGGCGACCCGGTGGCGGTCGACGTCGAAGTCGTCGGGTACTCCGGCGTCTGGGTGCCGACCGTCGGGGCCTTCGAGTCGATCGCCTTCTCGGGCTCGCGGCCCGTGACACTCACCGACGCCTTCTATTACAACGACACGAGCGGCACTGCCGCGGTGCTGGGCGGCCTCGCCGCAGGTGACACGTACCGACTCGAGGCCGTGCTTCCCGACCAGCCCACGGCATCCCAGCTCTCCGACGTCACGCCGGGGAGCGCGGAGGTGCCGCGGATCGCGGAACTGCCGGAGGAGCTCGCCCTCTACCTCGAGGAACGCGTGCGCGCGCTCACCGATCCGGGAGCCCGGCTGGCCGCGATGCTCGAGGCGCTGCGCACCGACGGCTACATCAGCCACGGGCTCGACGAGGACGAGCCGCCGAGCCGCTCCGGTCACGCCGCCGATCGTCTCGTCGAGCTCGTCACCGCGTCGCGCATGATCGGCGATGCGGAGCAGTATGCGGTCGCCGCGGCGCTCATGGCACGTCAGCTCGGTTTCCCCGCGCGCGTCGTCTTCGGCTTCGCGCCCGACGAGGGTGTCGTGCGCGGCGACGACGTCACGGCCTGGATCGAGGTCGACACCGCGCAATACGGCTGGGTCGCCATCGATCCGGTACCCGAGGAGCGCCCGATCCCGGAGGAGGAGCCCGAGGAGGACAGCCAGGTCGCGCGCCCGCCGTCGATCGTCCCGCCGCCGCCGGACCGTCCCGACCCGCAGGCCGAGCAGAACGCGCCCGACAGCACGCAGGAGGATCCGGACGTGCTCGACCCGCTGCTCGTCGTGCTGCTCGCGGTCGCGCGCGCCGTCGGCATCAGCCTGATCGTGCTCGCGATCGTGCTCGCGCCTTTCCTGCTCATCGTCGTGGCCAAGGCCCGCCGCCGACGTCTGCGGCGTACGGCGTCCACGGTCGTGCAACGCATCCGCGGTGGGTGGGACGAGTTCGCCGACGCCGTGATCGACCACGGCTACGACGCACCGCCCGCGGCCACCCGCTCGGAGCTCGCGGCCGTCGCCGGCGGGCTCCCGTCGCGCGTTCTCGCTGCCGTCGCCGACCGCGCGGTCTTCGCTCCGGAGAGCGCCGACGAGGTCGACGCCGACCGTGTCTGGGATGCCGTCGCCGACCTCCGCGCGTCCCTCGATCTGGGGCTCACCCGGCGGCAGCGACTTCGAGCTCTGATCTCCCTCCGATCCCTCGGTGCCTATAGTGTTCGGAGTCTGCTGCGGCGCGAAAGGAGGGAACGATGAACTGCAAAGCCTGCGGAACCGCCCTCCCCGAGGGCGCTCTGTTCTGCGGCGAGTGCGGTCGACCCGTCGATGTCCCCGCCTTCGCACCGCGCCCGCGGGTGCCGATCCCGGCGACGGCGACGTCGCTCCAGTTCAGCTCCGAGCCCGACCCGACGCCGCCGTCGCTCCCGGTCATCGCGTCCGCGAAGGAGAGCGAGTACACCTGCCCTCAGTGCGAGGAGCCGGTCGATGAGGACGATGTCTTCTGCGGCGAGTGCGGCTTCGTGCTGAGCGTGTCGGAGCCGCGCCCACCGCTGTCCGCCTTCGCCCCCGACCTCTCCGACGCCGCCCCGGTTCGGAAGTCGGTCTCCGAGGGCGAGATCAGCGCGAAGCCCGAGCCGGAGCCCGAGCCGGAGCCCGAGCCCGAGCCGGAGCCGGAGCCCGAGCCCGAGCCCGAGGCGGAGGCCATCCCGGAGCCGGAGCCCATCTCGGAGCCGGAGCCGGAGCCGGAACCCGAGGCGGAACCCGAGGCCCAAGCCATCCTCGAACCGGAACCGGAACCGGAACCGGAACCGGAACCCGAACCCGAACCCGAGCCCGCCCCCGAACCCGAACCCGAACCCGCGCCCGAACCCGATCCTGAACCTCAGACGGGGCAGATCGCGGTCCCGCCGCGCGACGCGCTCTTCGGCGGCGCACCCGCGCCCAAGAAGCCGCTCCGGGAGGTCCCCGATCCGTTCCCGTGGGGGAAGGACTCGCGTGGCGCCACGATCGATCTCGAGGCGACGCGCATCGTCGCCGGGGCACTTCCCGAGGAGCGCTTCGTGCTGCAGTTCAGCACCGGCGAGAGCGTCACGGTGTCGGGCGCCGGCCTCGTCGGTCGCAACCCGGCCGCCCAGCCGGGGGAGTTCGTCGACCAGCTCGTGACCATCTTCGACGCCGGCAAGTCGGTGTCGAAGACGCACCTCGAGTTCGGTCAGGACAGCGGCCGGTTCTGGGTGAGCGATCGCTATTCGACGAACGGATCGACCGTGCGGCAACCCGACCTCGAGCCGAAGCGCTGCGAGCCCGGTCGACGCTACTTCGTGGCCCGGGGCACGCGCGTCGACATCGGCGAGCAGTTCTTCGTCGTCAGCTGATCCCTCCCCGCAGCGCCCGCGCGGCAGCCATCCACCGATCGCGGTCGGCGCAGGTCGCCGAAGGATGTCGTCGACAACGCTGTCCTCGTGATCGATTCGCCGGCCGTCCGCATCCCGGGCCCCGTCGCCGCGGGTGAACCGCCTCGCACCGCCTTCCCCGTGGTCGCGACGATCGCGCCGGTGGTCGTCTCGGTGGCGCTCTTCACGGTCACCGGCTCTCCGTTCATGTTGCTGATGGCGGGGCTCGGCCCGGTCATCGCCGTCGCGACCTTCGCCGACGGGCGGCGGCAGCGGCGACGGGCGCGTCGCGAGTCCATCGCACGCTTCCAGGGGGAGCTGTCGGCCGCGCGCGACCTGGCGCTCAGGGCGTGCGCTGCGGAGCTCGCGCGTCGACGGTCATTCGTGTCCTTCGAGCCGGCCTGGGGGCGCGGTGAGGCGACGGTGTTCGCGGTGACACGCGGCGACGTCCCGAGCGGGGTCGAGCTCGCGGGCATCGATCGCGCCGACGTCGCCCCCGCGCTCGTCGAGCTGCGGCGCGAGGTCGCCCTCCTGCCCGGGGCGCCGGTGCTCCGCCCCGCAGCCGGATCCTTCGCGGTCGCGGGTCCGCGGGTCGCGTCGGCCGCCGCGGCGCGCACGCTCGCGCTGCGGCTCGCGGCGCGGCTCTCTCCCGGGGAGGCGACGCTCGTGGCGCCCGTCGACGAGCGCTGGACGTGCTCCCTTCCGCATGCCGTCGACTCCGGCCCGTCCGGCGCCTACCGCTGGAGGGTCGCTGATCGCGAGCTGTCGATCACGTGGGCGTCGCCACCCGAGCCGGGAGCATCTCCCCTCGAGGCGCTTCGTTCCGACGCGACGACGCGAGTCGCCGCCCATCGTGTCGCGTCCTCGCTGACCGAGGCGGCCCGTTCGGCGGGGCTCTCCGCGCCGGGCGGCGAGCTTCCTCCGTCGGTCGCGCTGTCGACCCTCCTCGCCGACACCGGGCTCCCGCGCACCGGGCTCTCGGCGCCGCTCGGCGTCGACGGCAGGGGCGCATTCATCCTCGATCTCGTCGCCGACGGGCCGCACGCGGTCGTGGCGGGCACGACCGGGTCGGGCAAGAGCGAACTGCTCGTCTCGTGGGTGCTCGGCATGGCGTCGGGGCGTTCTCCCGCCGACGTCTCGTTCGTACTCGTCGATTTCAAAGGCGGGGCCGCGTTCGCCTCACTCGACGGCCTTCCGCACGTGCTCGGCACCCTCAGCGATCTCGACGAGCGTCTCGCCCGCCGGGCGATCGAGTCCCTGCGCGCCGAGGTGCTGCGCCGCGAGCGCGTGCTCGCCGCGGCCGGCGTCCGCGCGATCGACGAGCTGGCACCGGGCGTCCTCGCGCGACTCGTGGTCGTGGTCGACGAGTTCGCCGCACTGCTCGCCGAGCGTGCCGACCTGCACACCTTGTTCGCCGACCTCGCCGCGCGCGGGCGATCGCTGGGGGTGCACCTGGTGCTGTGCACGCAGAGGCCTGCCGGTGTCGTGCGGGATGCGGTGCTCGCCAACATCGCGGTGCGCGTCGCCCTTCGCGTCGCCGACCGGGGCGACAGCCTCGGGCTCCTCGGCGACGATGCCGCGGCCCGACTTCCGGCCTCGCCCAAGGGCAGGGCGGTCGTCGTCGACGGCTCGGGCGTGCGTCGCACGGTGCAGATCGCTCTCGCGGATGGCGCCGACGTCGCACGCCTCGCCGCCGCGACCCCCGCGGGTGGCGCTCCGCGCCCGTGGTGCGACCCGCTGCCCGCTGTCGTGCCGCACGACGCACTCCCGCCGGCGGGGGAGGGCATCCCGTTCGGGCTCCTCGACCTCCCCGCGGAGCAGCGGCAGCCGACGGCTGCGCTGCGCGCCCGCGACGGGCACCTCCTCGTGCTCGGGGCGACGGGGGCGGGTCGCACGACCGCGCTCGCGTCGCTCGCTGCGGGCGCGGGTGAGGCGGCGCGGTGGCTCCCGGCCGATCCGGTCGGGCTGTGGGCCGTGCTCACCGAGGCCGGCGCTCTCCCCGACGGCGCCGTCCTGCTCGCCGACGACCTCGACCTGACGCTCACGCGGTGCGGCTCCGACCACGCCGTCGAACTCGCCGAGCTCTTCGCCCGGCTCCTGCGCGAAGCCCCGGCCCGCGGCATCCGCGTCGCCGCCGCCGTCCGCCGCCTCGCGGCACCCGTGCACGCGCTCGCGCCCCTCTTCGGGTCGCGACTCCTCCTGCGCCTCGGCGGTCGCGACGAGCACGTGCTCGCGGGAGGCGACGGCGCACTGTTCGATCCCCACGCGTCGCCGGGTGCCGGATCCTGGGAGGGTGCCGCCGTCCAGGTGGCGCTGCCCCCGGACACCGTGCGGTGCGAGCTCGCCGTGCCTCCACCCGCCGTCGCCCGGGTCCCTGCCCGCGGTGAACTCGCGATCGTCGCCGCGCGGCCGGGGGAGCTCGTCGACCTCTGGAACCGAGACCGCGTGCGGGTGCGCGTGCTCGGCGTCCCCGATGACGGCCCGACCGTCGATCCGGGACGCACGGTCGTGCTCGGCGACCCCGACGCCTGGCAGGCAGACTGGGCGGAGCTCGCCCGAGCACGACGAGAGCTCCCGCTCGTGATCCACGGGTGCTCTCCCGCGGAGCTGCGCACGCTCACGCGGTCGCGGGGGATGCCGCCACCACTCCGCGACGGCGAGGTCTGGCTCGTCGAGCAGGGACGGGTTCGCCGCGCGGTGCTCGACGTCGCCACCGACGGATGACGCGGCGGTGATGCCGCATTGCTATCGAATCCGCAGTTGACGGGCCGAATGACAGCGGAAAACGTAAAATCTGTGTGACGGAACCGGCGAATAGTTCCGTCAGGGGTCGTCGCTGTGCCAGGATCGGGGTCAGCCGGAAGGAGACCCCATGACCCGCACGCTCCCCGAGGATCCGCTGATCCGTCGCCTCGTCCAGCAGGCTCGCGCCTCGCAGGTCTCCCGTCGAGCGGTGCTCGCCGGCGGCGTCGGCGGTGCCACCGCCCTCGCGCTGGCCGCCTGTGCGCCCGGCACGTCCGGTGCGCCGGGCCCGGCCACCGACCAGTCGGATTCCGACAAGAACGTCACCTGGGCGAACTGGCCCGGCTACATGGACGAAGACGAGGCCGGCGGCTACCCGACGCTCGAGGCGTTCAGCGAGCGCACCGGCATCGCGGTCGACTACAAGGTCGACATCAACGACAACAACGAGTACTTCGCGACCGTGCGCGACCAGCTCGCCCTCGGCCAAGACATCGGTGCCGACCTCATCACGCTCACCGACTGGATGGCGGGCCGCCTCATCGGCCTCGGCTTCGTGCAGGAACTCGACGACGCCAACATCCCGAACAAGGCGAACCTCTTCCCCGATCTGCTGAACGTCGGCTTCGACCCGGGTCGCAAGTTCTCGCTGCCGTGGCAGGGCGGGTTCGCCGGCCTGTGCTGGAACAAGGAGGCGCTGCCGAACGGTCTGCGCACCCTCGAAGACCTCTGGGCGCCGGAGCTCGCCGGCCGCATCGTCGTGCTCAGCGAGATGCGCGACACGATGGGCCTCATCCTGCTCGACCAGGGCGTCGACATCTCGGGCGACTTCGACGAGGACGACTTCAACAACGCTCTCGACATCTTCCGCGAGAAGGTCACGAGCGGTCAGATCGGCGCGGTGCGGGGCAACTCGTACACGCAAGACCTGATCAACGGCGACGCCGTGGCCGGCATCGTCTGGTCGGGCGACGTGACGCTCGTCAACGGCGAGCTCGGCAGCGACCTCTTCGAGTTCGCGATCCCGGAGTCCGGCGGCACGCTGTGGAACGACAACCTGCAGATCCCGATCGGCTCGCCGCGCAAGAAGAACGCCGAGACCCTCATCGACTACTACTACGAGCCCGAGGTCGCGGCGGAGGTCGCCCTCTGGGTGAACTACATCACGCCGGTCGTCGGCGCGCGCGAAGCGGCGGTCGCGATCGACCCCGAAGCCGCCGAGAACCAGCTCATCTTCCCCAACGAGGAGACCCTCTCCCAGGTGAAGACGTTCCGGCCGCTCTCGGGCGCCGAGGAGCAGTCGTTCAGCACGGCGTTCCAGTCCGTTCTCGTGGGTGCCTGACGTGAGCGCGGGGACGGCTCCGTCGGGAGCCGACCTCGAGCTCGACAGCGTCAGCAAGCGGTTCCCCGGCTTCACGGCGCTGCAGGAGTTGAATCTCACGATCCCCGCGGGTTCGTTCTTCGCCCTGCTCGGACCGTCGGGGTGCGGCAAGACGACGACCCTGCGCATCGTCGCGGGCCTCGAGTCGCCGACGCAGGGCCGCGTGCTCCTCGGCGACAAGGACATCACGCGCATGCCGCCTCACAAGCGGCCGGTCAACACGGTGTTCCAGAGCTACGCGCTGTTCCCGCACATGACGATCCTCGAGAACGTCGCGTTCGGCCTGCGGCGGCAGGGGGCGAAGGATGCCCTCGCGCGTGCCCGCGAAGCGCTGCGGATGGTCGAGCTCGAGCACGTCGCGGCCCGCAAGCCCGCGCAGCTCTCCGGTGGTCAGCAACAGCGCGTCGCGCTCGCGCGCGCGGTCGTGAACCGTCCGGCGCTGCTGCTGCTCGACGAGCCGCTCGGTGCGCTCGATCTGAAGCTGCGTCGTCAGATGCAGGTCGAGCTCAAGGACATCCAGACCGAGGTCGGCATCACGTTCCTCCACGTCACGCACGACCAGGAGGAGGCCATGACGATGGCCGACACGATCGCGGTGATGAACAAGGGTCGGATCGAGCAGCTCGGCGCACCCGCGGAGCTCTACGAGCTCCCGCGCACGGCGTTCGTGGCGAACTTCCTCGGCCAGTCCAACCTCTTCACGGGTCCGGTGGTCTCGTCGAAGGGCGACACGATCGTCGTCGACGTCGCGGGCCGCAGGGTCGCGGTGCCGCGCGACCGTGCGCAGCGGCATGCGGGCGATGTGACGATCGGCGTCCGCCCCGAGAAGCTGCGCCTGCACACGACCGAGCCGGCGCCGGAGGCGGGCGTGAACGTGCTCGGCCCCGGTCGCGTGCACGACGTCTCGTTCAGCGGAGTCAGCACGCAGTATCTCGTCGGCGTTCCGGGCCTCGGCTCGATCACGGTGTTCGCGCAGAACCTGGCGAGCGGGCCGGCCGTGTCCGACGGCGCTGAGGTGTGGGTGACCTGGTCGGTCGATCACGGTTTCGGTCTCGCCGACGAACCGGCCGACGAGCCGCGTTTCGACCCGGACGACGACACGCAGGCGATCGCCATCGCGCAGCGCAAGCGCATCGAGGCCGAGCTCGAGGACGCCTGATGGCGTTCGGTGCCTTCGGGGCCGCCCCCGGTGCGGTCGACGTCGACGTCGCGCCGACCCGGAGGAGCCCCGTCGCGCTCGTGCTCCTGCTGCCCGGTTTCGCCTACCTCGCGCTGTTCTTCGTCGTGCCGTTCGTGTCACTCGTCATCACGAGCTTCCAGGCACCCGATCCGATGGGCTTCGGCTCGCCCGGGATGTACGTCAACGCGTTCCGCTGGGAGAACTACACCGAGGCGATCACGCAGTTCTGGCCGCAGATCGTGCGCTCGTTCCTCTACGCCCTCGCGGCGACGGCGATCGCGCTCCTCATCGGCTACCCGCTCGCCTACTTCATCGGCGTCAAGCTGCGACGGTTCAAGCTGCTCCAGGCTCTGCTGCTCGTGCTCGTCATCGCGCCGTTCTTCATCAGCTTCCTGCTGCGCACGTTCGCCTGGAAGCAGATCCTCTCCGACAACGGCCCCGTCGTGACCGTGCTGCAGTCGCTCACGATCCTCCCCGACGACGCGCGGATCACCGGAACCCCGTTCGCGGTGATCTTCGGCCTCGCCTACAACTTCATCCCGTTCATGACGCTCCCGATCTACACCTCGCTCGAGCGACTCGACCTGCGTTACGTCGAGGCCGGCGGTGATCTCTACGCGAGCCCGATCACGACGTTCTTCCGCGTCACGCTGCCGCTGTCGATGCCGGGTGTCGTGTCCGGCACGCTGCTGACCTTCATCCCCGCGTCGGGCGACTACATCAATGCGAGCTCCGACTTCCTCGGCTCGTCCGAGACCTCCATGGTCGGCAACGTCATCGAGACCTGGTTCCTCGACGTGCAGGCCTATCCCACGGCCGCCGCGCTCTCGATCACGCTCATGGCCGTCATCCTGCTGCTCGTCGGTTTGTACGTGCGCCGCGCCGGCACGAAGGATCTCGTCTGATGCGCGGCGTGCGGTTCGGCGTGGGGTCGGTCGGCCTCACCATCTACGCGGTGCTCGCCTTCGTGCTGCTGCTGACGCCCATCGTCTACACGATCGTCTTCTCGTTCAACGACACCGTGAAGTCGAACATCGTCTGGCGCGGGTTCACGCTCGACAACTGGACGTCGGTGTGCGTCGTCGAGAACGGCGCGGTGTGCGCCGCCTTCGGTTCGAGCATCCTCGTCGGCGCGGTCGCGACGGTCGGAGCCACGGTGCTCGGCACGGCGATCGCGATCGCGCTCGTGCGGTACCGCTTCCGCTTCCGGTCCGCCGCGACGCTGCTCATCTTCCTGCCGATGGCGACACCCGAGGTCGTCATGGGTGCGGGCCTCGCGGCGCAGTTCCTCGCGGCGGGCATCCCGAAGGGCATCGGCACGATCATCCTGGCCCACGTGCTGTTCTGCATCAGCTTCGTCGTCGTCACCGTGCGGGCCCGTGTCTCGAGCCTCGACCCGGCGATCGAGGAGGCGGGCCGCGACCTCTACGCGAGTCCCGCCCAGGTGTGGTGGCGGGTGACGTTCCCGCTCCTGCTGCCGGGCATCGTCGCCGCGGCGCTGCTGTCGTTCGCGCTGTCGTTCGACGACTACATCATCACGAACTTCAACGCCGGTGCCGCCGAGACGTTCCCGCTCTACGTGTACACGGCGGCCGCGCGCGGCATGCCTGCGGAGGCGAACGTCGTCGCGAGTGCGGTCTTCATCCTCGCGATCGTGCTCGTGATCGGCTCGCAGCTCGCTCGCGCCGCCCGCGAGAAACGACTCGCGCGGGGCTGACGCGCGGGGCTGACCGGGGCTCTGAGGGCATCTCCCAGCATCTCCCGTGCCGTTCGGGTTGAATCACAGCATGGTGCGTGCAGTCGCGGCGACCGCCTACGGCGGAACCGAGGTCATCTCCGTGATCGACGTGGAGTCGCGTGCGCCCGGACCCGGCGAGGTGACGATCGCGGTGCGCGCTGCGGCACTCAACCGCTGGGACGCGAAGCAGGCCGAGGGCGCCGCGGGCTCCGACCCCGCGAAGCTCCCCGTCCGGCTCGGCAGCGAGGCGGCGGGCGTCGTCACGGCTGTCGGTGAGGAGGCCGTCGGGCTCGAGGGCGAGCCGCTGGCGGTCGGCGACGAGGTCTTCGGCACCAAGCTGCGCGGCGCGCAGGCGTCGGAACTCACCGTGAAGGCGAGCCTGCTGCTCCGCAAGCCGGCGGGAGCGTCGTTCGCCGAGGCGTCGGGCCTGCTCGCCAACGGCACGACGGCGGTGCACGCCCTCGAGTCCGTCGCGGTCGGTGAGGGCGAGACGCTGCTGCTGCACAGTGCGAGCGGGGCGGTCGGCTGGCTCGTCGCGCAACTCGCCCTCCTCCGCGGCGCGCGCGTGATCGGCACGGCATCCGAGCGCAACCACGACGGGCTCCGCGCGCTCGGTGTCGAGCCGGTGGTCTACGGCGCGGGGTTGCTCGATCGGGTGCGCGCCCTCGCGCCCGGCGGGGTGGATGCCGCAATCGACACCGTGGGCACCGACGAAGCCGTCGCCGTCTCGCTCGACCTGCTCGCCGATCCCGCGCGCCTCGTCACGATCGCGAACGCGCAGTTCGACACGGTACTCGCCGCGGGTGGGAAGGCGATCGGCGGGGGAGCGGGCGCCGATCCGGGCACCGCGATCCGGGATGCCGCCCGGCTCACTCTCGCCGAACTGCTCGCGACCGACCGCATCCACGTCGACGTCGCGCGCAGCTACCCCCTCGAGGACGCCCGTGCCGCCTACGAGCAGCTCGTGACGGGCCACGCCGGCGGCAAGGTCGTGCTCGAGCCGTAGGGTTTTGTCGGGTTAGTTGCACATTGCTGCGTCGTCCGGAGGCATTGTGCACTTAACCGTGCAGTCACACGGCGGCGAAGCACTCCTCGAGCACCGTGAGGGCGTCGGCGAGCTGCGCGTCGGTGATGGCGAGGCTCGGCAGGAAGCGCAGCACGTTGCCGTAGGTGCCCGCGGTGAGCACGAGCAGGCCCTGTTGCGCCGCGGCGGCGGCGACGGCGTTCACGATGTCGGCGCGCGGCGCGTGCGTGTCGGGGTCGGCCAGCTCGATGGCGATCATCGCGCCGATGCCGCGCACCTCGGCGATGACCGGGTGCTTCGCCTGGAGCGCCTCGAGTCCCGGACGCAGCACGCGCTCGATGCGGTCGGCCTCGGCGAGGAGTCCGTCCTGCTCGATACGTTCGAACACGGCCACGGCCGCCGCGCACGCGACGGGGTTGCCGCCGAACGTGCCGCCGAGTCCGCCGGGCTGGGCGGCATCCATGATCTCGGCGCGTCCCGTGACGCCGGCGAGCGGAAGACCGCCCGCGATGCCCTTCGCCGAGAGCACCATGTCGGGCACGAGCCCGAAGTGCTCGGAGGCGAAGTAGCGGCCGGTGCGCGCCATGCCCGACTGGATCTCGTCGGCGATGAACACGATGCCGTTCGCGGTGCACCACTCCTGCAGCGCCGGGAGGTACCCGGAGGCCGGCACGACGAAGCCGCCCTCGCCCTGGATGGGCTCGACGACGAGGCACGCGAGGTCGGCCGCGCCGACGGTCTTCTCCAGGTAGGAGATCGTGCGGGCCGCGGCGTCGGCGCCGGACAGCCCGTCGTGCAGAGGGTACGAGTTCGGGGCCCGGTAGACGTCACCGGCGAACGGACCGAAGCCCACCGAGTACGGCATGGCCTTGAAGTTCATCGCCATCGTGAGGTTCGTGCGGCCGTGGTACGCGTGCTCGAGCACCGCGATGCCCGACCGGCCGGTGTACTTGCGCGCGATCTTGACGCCGTTCTCGACGGCCTCGGCCCCCGAGTTCACGAGCACCGTCTTCTTCGCGTGCGTGCCGGGGGTGTGCTCGGCCAGCAGCTCCGCGACCCGGACGTACTCCTCGTAGGGGGTGATCGTGAAGAGCGTGTGGATGACGTCGCCCAGCTGCTCGCGAGCGGCGGCGACCACGGCGTCGTCGGTGTGTCCGATCGTCGTCACGCCGATGCCCGCACCGAGGTCGAGGAAGGCGTTGCCGTCGACATCCACGAGGATCGCGCCGTGCGCCTTCTCGATGAAGACCGGGAGGGCGGAGGAGACGCCGTCCGAGACGACCGCCCGTCGCCGCTCCTGCAGTTCCACGGAGCGGGGGCCCGGGATCGCGGTGACCACCCTGCGTTCCGTGGGAACTACCGTGGTGGGGGCGAGCGTGTCGGTCATGCACCGATTCTAGAACCGCACCGACCCATCCCACCGTGTGAGGAGCCCCGCCCATGAACGCCGATCACCGCTTCGTGGCCTCCCTCGTCTGGACGGGCGACCGCGGCTCCGGAACGTCGGCGACGCGCGCCTACGGGCGCGACCACGTCGTCTCGGTGCCGGGCAAGCCCGATCTGCAGGCGTCGGCGGCGCGCGTGTTCCACGGCGACGCCGACCGTTGGAACCCCGAGGAGCAGCTCATCGCCGCCCTGGCCGGCTGCCACCTCATGAGCTACCTCTACGTCGCCGTCGCGAACGGGATCGTCGTGACGGCGTACGAGGATGCCGCGGAGGGCACGCTCACGACGACCCCGGACGGCGCGGGCCGCTTCACCGAGGTGGTGCTGCGTCCCGTGGTGACGATCCGGGCGGGCGACCCGGAGCTCGCGCAGTCGTTGCACGCCGAGGCGAACCGGTTGTGTTTCATCGCGTCGAGCGTGAACTTCCCGGTGCGTCACGAGCCCACCACGCGGGTCGCGGGCTGACGATCAGGAGCTGACGGTCTCCGGGTCGGCGGTCGGATCGAGGGCGCTGTACAACTCGGCGTAGTCGGCATCGAGGGCGGTGAGCTGGGCGACGAGGTCGTTGTAGTGCGCGACCTGGGCGTTGATCGCGGCCACCTCGGCATCGAGCGCGTCGCCCCGGGCGACGAGGGCCCCGCGTTCGCGGTCGAACTGCGCCTGGGAGGTGAACGACCCGTTCTCCGCCCGCGTGTTGAACGACGCGACGTCGGCGGCGTACTGCGCGGAGGCGGACTCGTAGGCGACGATGCGGGTGTCGATCGCCGGCCCGAGCGCGTCGACCTCGACGACGAGAGCGTCGATCTGGTCTTGCAGCGCGCGGAAGGCGGCGTTCGCCTGCACGTGGAGTTCGACGACGAGCGCGCGGTCGTCGAACCAGCGCGCGTAGTGCTCCTCGAGCCCCGAGGGGAGTTCGGCGAACTCGGTGCCGAGCCGCGAGTGCCATTCGTCGGCGAGCTGCTCGGGGGCGTAGAGCGCGAGGTCCTGATAGATCGGGTCGTCGTCGGCGATCGTCGCGATGTACTCGGTGACGAGCGCGTCGACGAGCTCCCGCTCCTCATCGCTCAACCGCTCGTAGGCGGCGTGCAGCATCTCGTGCGCCGCGGTGACCTCGACGGTGCCGGCGAGGCGCTCGTCCGTCACGTCGTAGACGTAGATCGTGCCCGCGGCGTAGCAGCCGAGCACCGCGCCGCCCTCGAGCGCGCAGTGCTCGTTGAAGACGTCGCTGTCCTCGACGGAGGGCCGCGACGCGCGGTAGACGAGCTCGCCCTCGCGGCTCATGCCCGTCGTCTGCGCGATCGCCGCGACCTCGTCGGAGACGGGTTGCGACCACGCGACGTAGGTGTCGTGCAGGTACTGGGTGTCGGCGGGGGTCCAGGTCGCGATCGGGACCGCGACGGCCACCGCGGTCGCGAGCGCCGACAGCCCGACGAACACCGGCCAGACCCGTCGTCGGCGAGGCGGCACGGGTGCCGGCGCCCCCTCCTCGGAGGCGAGCGGCAGGGCGGCCGACGGCGGCAGCCCGGGCGGCACGCTGAATCCCATACCGGCAGCCTACGGCTGCGCCGCGCACCGGTCGGGGAGGATGGATCATCGTGCTCCGACTCCTCGCCGCCCCGTCCGCTGCGGTGCTCGCCGTGCTCGCGCTCGCCGGGTGCGCCGTCACCCCGCCGACCCTCGAGACCCCCGCTCCGACCGACGCGGCCGAGGTCTGCGCGAGCGCCGGCCCGGCGTCCGAGGCCGTGAGCGTGAGCGGCGCACTCGGCGCGTCGCCGGTGGTCTCCGCCGAGGGCCCGTTCTCGGTCGATCGGGTCGAGCGCACCGTGCTGCTCGAGGGCGCCGGAGAGACCGCGCAGCAGGGCGACCTCGTCGAGGTGACGATCACGATGCTCAACGCGACGAGCGGTGACCAGGGTCCCGGCACGGCGAACGCCCGCGTGCTGCTGCAGGAAGGTGCCGCACTGCCGGGGCTGCTCTCGACGATCCGCTGCACCCCGGCGGGCAGCCGCGTCGTGGGCGTCGTGCCGTCGGAGGAGGCCTACGGCACCGCCGGTCAGCCCGAACTCTCGATCGGCCCGGGCGACGACGTCGTGTTCGTCGTGGATGTGCTCGCGATCCTTCCGCTCCAGGCGGCGGGTACCCCGTCCGAGCTCCCGGCCGGCTTCCCCGAACTACGGCTCCGGTTCGCTCCCGACGGCCGCCCCACGGTCGGCATCCCCGACGTCGACCCGCCGTCGACGCTGCAGTCGGCGGTCGTGCTCGAGGGCGAGGGCGCGGTCGTCGTCGCGGGCGACGAGATCCTCCTGCAGCTGCAGGCCGTCAACTGGCGCACCGGGGAGGTGTTCGACGAGACCTGGGGCGACTCTCCCCGGTCTCTCCTCACGGTGCTCCCCGGGGTGGACGCGTCGCTCCTCGGGCGCACCGTGGGCTCGCGCGTCGTCATCGTCGTCCCTCCCGCCGACGGATTCGGCTCCACAGGCTCTCCCAGTTCCGGCGTCTCGGGGACGGATACGGTGGTCTACGTGGTCGACATCCTCGCCACGACATCCGCGCCGGCCTGAGTCGGCGGTCGACAAGGAATCCCCGTGCGCCGAAATCTTCTCGTCCTGCCCCTCGTCCTCGCGTCAGCGCTCGTGCTCGCGGGCTGTGCGGGGGCGCCCGAGCCCGACCCGACCGACTCGGGCCAGGACCCGGTCGCCGAGACCGCGGTGTGCGAGACGCCCACGGGCGGTGCCGTCGAGAGCGTCGACGTCGCAGGCGACTTCGGTTCCGAGCCGGAGGTGACCTTCACGGGGCCGCTCGCCGTCGACGAGACGGAGCGCGCCATCCTCATCGACGCGGGCGAGTCCGAGCCCGGCGCGCTCATCCAGATCGCCTACGCCTTCTACAACGGCGCAACCGGTGAGCGCATCGACGCCTTCGGCTGGGCCGAGGGTGAGACGGCCGAGTATCTCCGCGCGAGCGTCGACTTCGTCAACCCGGGCTTCGCCAAGACCCTCGGCTGCCTCGCCGTCGGCAGCCGCGTGGTGAGCGTGATCCCCGCCGACGAGGGCTTCGGCGAGGCGGGTTCGCAGTTCGGGCTCGGCGCCGACGACTCGATCGTGTGGGTCGTGGATGTCGTGGGCGACGCCGCCTGGACGACCGGCCTGCCGGAGGTCGGGGGCACGGAGGATGCGCCGACCGTCACGCTGCCGGCGACCGACCCCGTGTCCGACCTCCGGATCGCCGTGCTCGAGGAGGGTGACGGCGCCGTGGTCGGACCGGCCGACGAGGTCACCGTGAACTACCTCGGCACCGCCTGGGAGACGGGCGAGATCTTCGACGAGAGCTACAGCAAGACGCCGGCGACCTTCTCGGTGCAGGGTGTCGTGCAGGGCTTCTCGCAGGCGCTGATCGGGCAGAAGGTGGGGTCGCGGGTGATCGTGACGATGCCGCCCGCGCTCGGCTACGGCGCACAGGAGGGCCACCCGCTCCAGCCGTACACGCTCGTCTTCCTCATCGACATCGTCGAGACGTCGTCGGCCGGCTGACGGTGAGCGCCCCGCGTCGCGTCATCGTGCTCGGGTCGACCGGTTCGATCGGCACCCAGGCTCTCGAGGTCATCGCTGCGAATCCGGATCGGTTCGAGCTCGTCGGTCTCGCCGCGGGGTCGGATCGGCTGACGCTCGAGTCGCAGGCGGCAGCGACCGGTGTCACGCGCTGGGCGCTCGGCGCCGACGAGGCCGTGCAGCTCGTGCGCGACACGCCGGCCGACGTCGTGCTCAACGGCATCACCGGCTCGGTGGGGCTCGGCCCGACGCTCGCGGCGCTCGAGGCGGGGGCGACGCTCGCGCTCGCGAACAAGGAGAGCCTCATCGTCGGCGGCGACCTCGTGAAGGCCGCCGCCGCTCCCGGGCAGATCGTGCCCGTGGATTCGGAGCATTCGGCGCTCGCGCAGGCGCTCCGCTCCGGCACCCCGGGGGAGGTGCGGCGGCTCGTCGTGACGGCATCCGGGGGGCCGTTCCGCGGCCGCACGCGGGCAGAGCTCGCCGACGTCACCCCGAGCGAGGCGCTCGCGCATCCCACCTGGGACATGGGCCTCATGGTCACCACCAACTCGGCGACGCTCGTGAACAAGGGACTCGAGGTCATCGAGGCCCACCTGCTCTTCGACGTGCCCTACGAGCGCATCGAGGTCGTGGTGCATCCGCAGTCGATCGTGCACTCGATGGTCGAGTTCACCGACGGCTCGACGATCGCCCAGGCCTCGCCGCCCGACATGCGGCTGCCGATCGCCCTCGGGCTCGGCTGGCCGGATCGAGTGCCCGACGTCGGCACTCCGATCGACTGGACGCGCGCGCAGTCCTGGACCTTCGAGCCGCTCGACGATACGGCGTTCCCCGCGGTCGCCCTCGCGAAGCGCGTCGGCACGGCCGGGGCGACCTACCCCGCGGTGTTCAACGCGGCGAACGAGCAGGCCGTCGCGGCGTTCCACGCGGGCAGGATCGGCTACCTCGCGATCGTCGACACCGTGGAGCGCGTCGTCGACGCACATGAGCCCGACGAGCTCACGCTCGAGGGCGTGCTCGACGCGGAGCTCTGGGCACGACGCACCGCGGATGCCATGCTGGCGGGGTGACCGCCCGGCTCCGTCGTCTGCTGGTCGCCACGCTCGTGGCGCTCGGGCTCGTCATCGCGCCCGTGGCACCGGCTGCCGCGTGCGCCTGCGGCGCTGCTGCCCCGCCCTCCGGGTCCGAGGTGTCGGTGGGCCAGGAGCACGCGATCGTCACCTGGAGGGACGGCGTGCAGCAGCTCGACCTCCTGCTGGGGGTGCTGAGCGCCGGCACCGAGACGGGGCTCGTCTTCCCGACGCCGTCGCCCGCGACCGTCTCGCTCGGCGACCTCGGCGACTTCGAGGCGCTCGACCGCGTGACGACCCCGCGTCGCGTCGAGGAGCCCGACTGGTGGACGTTCCACGGGCTCGGCGACGGTGCGACCGCCGGAGCGCCGCCCGAGGTGCTCGACCGCGTGCAGCTCGGCCCGATCGAGGCGGTGGCGCTCGCCGCCTCGGACACCGCGGGGCTCGAGACCTGGCTCGCCGAGAACTCCTACGACCTGTCGCCCGAGGTGACGCCGCTGCTGCAGGGCTATGTCGAGCGCGGCTGGTTCTTCGTGGCGCTCAAGCTGACGGGTGATGCGCCGCTCGACGGCGACCTCGACCCGCTGCGCTTCCGGTTCGAGACCGTGGAGCCCGTGTATCCACTCGAGCTCTCGCGCGCCGCGACCTCGCCCCAGACGGTGCGGCTCTATGTCTTCGACGACCACCGGCAGCGCGTCTCGTTCGTCGGCTCGGGGGCCGAGCCCGACTCGTCGTTCACCTCGTGGGCGGCGCCCGTGTCCGGCTCCGAGGTGGATCGGTTCGGCGCGTATCTCACGGTGTTCGAGCTCTACTTCTCCGAGCCGTCCTCCCAGATCCTCGGCGACCTCGAGTTCCGCGACGCGCTGAGCGATGAGACCACCGGCACCGAGTACCACGTGAGCGTCCCCGTCGGCGTGTTCGGCATCCCGGTGGGCTGGATCCTGATCGGCTTCCTCGTGGTCTCGGGCCTCGCGATCGTGACCGTGATCGGCATCGTGGGGGCCAAGCGCTCATGAGCCGTCGCGAGCTCTTCCCGATCCTGGCCTGCCGCGACCTCGCGGCCACGACCGGGTTCTACGAGAACGTGCTCGGAGGCACGCCGGCCTATCGCTTCCCGGAGGAGGGCGACGCCGTCTACCTCACGCTGCAGGTCGGCGACTCGACACTCGGTCTCGCCGACGGCACCGGCGTGAGCGCCTACGGCGAGTCGGCCTTTCCGACGAGCGGGCATCCCGTCGACCTGTGCGTCTACGTCGACGACCTGGATGCCGTGCTGGCCGCCGCGCCGGACCACGGGGGAGCGACGGTCGCGCCGGCCGCCGACATGCCGTGGGGCGAGCGCGTCGGGTGGATCCGCGACCCGGAGGGTGTGCACATCCTCGCGATCCAGGGCGACTGACGCGCTCAGTCGTCTTTCGGCCCGTTGCCGTTGCCGTTGTCGCCCGGGTTCCCGTTGCCGTTGCCCGGCCCGTTCCCCGGTCCGTTCCCCGGCCCGGGATCGTCGGGACCGCTGTCGTCCGGCGGGACATCCTCGACGGGCGCGATCGACGGGCGCGTCTTGAGCTCGGGGCCGGTCGTGCCGGTTCCCGAGAGCAGTGACCCGATGCCGGCCGCTCCGACGAGGACCCCCGCCAGCCCGAGTGCCGACGCGATGATCGCGGCGCGAGGGATCCGGCGACGAGGCTTCTTCGGGCCCCGCCGCGCCTCGGCCTCCCGAACGCGCTGGGTCGCGACGTGCACGGCTTCGGTCGGCACGAGCGCTTCGGTCGGCACGAGCGCTTCGGTCGGCGCGAGCGCCTCGGTCGGCACGTCTGCGGCGGCGCGCAGCACGCGGGTCGGCGCGGGCGCGGCGAGCAACTCGGCGACCTCGGCGGCGTCGGGGCGGTCGTGCGCCTCGAGGGCGGTCATGCGCGCGAGGAGGGGCGCTTCCGCCGCGAGCTCAGGGTCTGCGAGTCGTGGTCCGGCGAGCAGCCGCGCCGCGACGGACTCCGGCGTCGATCCGGGGAACGCGGGGCGACCCGTGAGGCATTCGATGAGCACGAGTCCGAGCGAGTAGACGTCGGACGCGGGGCCGATGTCCTGGCCGCGCGCCTGCTCGGGGCTGAGATACCACGCGGAACCCACCACCGTTCCGGCCGTCGTGTGGCGGGGGTCGCCGAGCGACTGCGCGATCCCGAAGTCGAGCAGCCGGGCCGCCACCTCGCCGTCCAGCGGGAGCAGGAGGTTGGCGGGCTTGACGTCGCGGTGCACGATGCCTTCCGCGTGCGCTCGGGCGAGGCCGGCCGCAGCCGCGGCGGCGATGCGTCGCGCGCGATCGCCGTCGAGCGGGCCGCGCGTCAGGGTCGCGGCGAGCGTCGGCCCCTCGACGTACTCGAGCACCAGGTAGGGGGGATCCGCCTCCAGGCGCGCGTCGAAGATGGCGACGATCGCGGGATGCCGCAGGGTCGCGAGCGCGCGGGCCTCGAGGCGGCGGCGGCCCGGGTCGCTGAGCTCGGAGGTCGGACCGAACACCTTGATCGCGACCGCGCGCTCCAGTTCGCGGTCGTGCGCACGGTAGACGGTCGCCGTGCCGCCGGAGCCCAGGAGGGCCCGGAGCTCGTAGCGATCGTCCAGGAGGTCGCCGATGTCCATCCCGCCATCGTCGCGCGGGGTGCTCCGAGAACGCGGGGGCTTGCGCGGCGGGCATCCAGCATCCTCACAGGGCTGCGCTCGGCATCCGTGCGGTCCGCCTGCCGTACTGTGACCTCCGTGGAGTCGGTCCTGCTGTACATACTCGGCGTCGTCATCGTGCTCGTCGGGCTCGTCGTCTCGATCGGTCTGCACGAGATCGGCCATCTCGTCCCCGCGAAGCTCTTCGGCGTGCGGGTCGGCCAGTACATGATCGGCTTCGGCAAGACCGTGTTCTCGCGCCGGAGGGGCGAGACCGAGTACGGGCTCAAGCTCATCCCGCTCGGCGGCTACATCTCGATGGCCGGGATGTTCCCGCCGGCACGCACCGGCGGCAAGCCGCGCACGGCATCCACCGGCTTCTTCGACACGCTCGTGCAGGACGCCCGCACGGCCGCGCACGAGGGCATCCCGGCGGGTCAGGAGGATCGGGTCTTCTACAAGCTGCCGGTGCCGAAGCGCATCGTCATCATGCTCGGCGGGCCGTTCATGAACCTCGTGCTCGCGTTCGTGTTCTTCGGCATCGTGCTCGTCGGTTTCGGCATCCCTCAGGTGTCGACGACGATCGCCGCCGTCAACGAGTGCGTCGTCGCCGCCGACAGCGGGCGCGACGAGTGCAGCCCGAGCGATCCCGCGGCACCCGCCGCCGAGGCGGGCATCCTGCCGGGCGACACGATCGTCGAGATCGACGGTCAGGACGTCGTCGACTACCGCACGGTGTCGTCGGTCATCACCGCGTCCGCCGGCGAGGCGGTGCCGATCACGGTGCTGCGTGACGGCGAGCGGGTCGACCTCGAGGTCACGCCCCTGCTCACGCCGCGCCCCGTCGTCGACGCCGACGGGGAGTACGTGCTCGACGGCGACCAGTTCGTCTACCGCGACGTCGGCTTCATCGGCATCGAGTACGCCTTCCAGAACGTGCAGCAGCCCGTCACGGCGGTCCCGGCCTATGTGTGGGACAGCGCCCAGCGGATCGGTTACTCGATCGCGACGCTCCCGGTGCGCGTCTGGGAGCTCGGGCAGTCGACGTTCGGCGGGCAGGAGCGCGACCCCGAGGGGATCGTGGGCGTCGTCGGCATCGGGCGGCTCGCCGGCGAGATCACGAGCCTCGAGACGCTGCCCGTGGCCGACCGGGCGGCGAGCCTGCTCGGACTGCTCGGCGGGCTCAACCTCGCGCTCTTCCTCTTCAACCTCGTGCCGCTCCTGCCGCTCGACGGCGGGCACGTCGCGGGCGCGCTCTTCGAGGCCGTCAGGCGGGGGATCGCGAAGCTGTTCAAGCGCCCCGACCCGGGTCCGGTGGATGTCGCGCGGCTGCTGCCCGTCACGATGGCGGTGTCCGGCGTCCTCGCACTGCTCACGGTGTTCGTGATCTTCGCGGACATCGTCAATCCGATCCAGTTCTTCGAGCGCTGACGCCCTACCGGCTGACCTCGCCCAGCAGCTGCGGTCGAACGGCGTCGAGCCGCGCGCGCAGCGCCTCCAGGTAGGCCGAGACGACGGGCAGCCGGTACACCTCGAGCGGGGCGACGAGCCAGTAGGGCAGGCGTGGACGTACGTCGTCGCGCAGCACCCGCACGAGGTCGGGCTCCCGGTCGGCGAGGAACGACGGCAGCAGCCCGAAGCCCGCCCCGGCACGCGTGGCCTCGACGTGGACGAAGACGTTCGTGCTCGAGACCGCGTCGACCATGCCGGGGAGCGCGACGCGCGCCTCGTCGAGCACGTCGACCTGCAGCATCGACTCGATGAAGTACACGAGCGGCTTCCCGGTGAGGTCGTCGACGTCGCGCGGCTCGCCGTGCTCCGCGAGCAGCTCGCGCGTCGCGTACACGCCGAGCTCGTAGTCCGCGAGCCGCACCGCGTGCGCGCGGCGCACCTCGGGTCGTCCGACGACGACCTCGAGATCGACGCCCGACCGGTGCACGGCGGCTTGGCGGGTCTGCGCGACGACCTGGAGGGAGACGCCCGGATGCCGCTTCCGCAGTTCCGCCATGGCCGGCGCGGCGACGAAGCCGCTGAATCCGTCGGTCGCCGAGAGCCGGATCGCGCCCGTGAGCTCCCCGCCGCCCGCGTCGAGGGCTCCGACGGCGGCTTCGACGCCCTCGCCCGCGGCCGCGGCACGCTCGCCGAGCGGCGTGAGGCGCCATCCGTCGCTCCCGCGCACGAGCACCCTGCCGCGGAGCGCGACTTCGAGAGCCTCGACCCGCCGGGCGACGGTCGTATGAGTGACTCCGAGTTGGCGGCCCGCCGTCGCGAAGCGTCCCGTGCGGGCGACGGCGAGCAGCACGAGCAGGTCGTCGGCGGCGAGGCCGGAGGTCGAGAACTGCGCAGTCATGTGTGCAGAATCGCACATCTCGACCGCTCGTGTGCGCGACATTGCTGCAATAGCGTTCACTCGTGACCGATGACGGCCTCCGCGGTAGGCGCGCACTGATCACCGGTGCCGCGAGCGGCATCGGCGAGGCCGTCGCCCGCGAGCTCTCGCGCCGCGGGGCGCACGTCGTGATCGCCGACCTCGATGCGGATGCCGCCGCACGCGTCGCGGACGAGCTCGGCGGCGAGACCTGGGCCGTCGACCTCTCCGACCTCGATGCGCTCGCGACCATCGACCTGCGCGCCGACATCGTGGTCAACAACGCGGGCATCCAGACCGTCAGCCCGATCGAGGACTTCGAGCCCGCGCGTTTCCGGCTGATGATCGACCTCATGCTCACGGCCCCGTTCCTGCTCACGCGCGCCGTGCTGCCCGGGATGTACGCGAACGGGTGGGGTCGCATCGTCAACATCTCGAGCGTGCACGGACTGCGTGCGAGCCCCTACAAGTCGGCGTACGTGGCGGCGAAGCACGGTCTCGAGGGACTCTCGAAGGTCACGGCACTCGAGGGTGCCCCTCACGGCGTCACGAGCAACTGCGTCAACCCGGGCTACGTGCGCACCCCGCTCGTCGAGAAGCAGATCGCCGATCAGGCGCGCGTGCACGGCATCCCCGAGTCGGAGGTCGTCGAGAAGGTCCTGCTCACCGAGAGCGCGATCAAACGACTGCTCGAGCCCGCCGAGGTCGCCGACCTCGTCGCCTGGCTGTGCGGGCCGACGGCCGGCATGGTGACGGGCGCGTCGTACGTCATGGACGGCGGCTGGTCGGCCCGATGAGTGCGCTCCACGTGCACGAGTACGGCCCGGTCGACGGGATGCCGCTGCTCGCGATCCACGGGATCACCTCGTCGTCGCGGGTGTGGGCGCCCCTCGCCCGGGCCCTCCCCGAGCGCCGCATCCTCGCCCCCGACCTGCGGGGTCGCGGACGCAGCCGCGACCTGGCACCCTCGACCGGGCTGCGCCATCACGCCGACGACCTCGCCGCGCTGCTCGACGAGCGCGCCCTCGGGCCCGTTCCGGTCGTCGGCCACTCGATGGGCGCGTTCGTCGCGGTCGCCCTGGCCGCCGCCCGGCCCGACCTCGTGGCGTCGCTCCTGCTCGTCGACGGCGGCTACCCGCTCACGCGCCCGCCCGGCGTCTCCGACGACGACCTGGCCGGTACCGTGCTCGGCCCGATCGCCGAGCGGCTCGCGCGCGAGTTCCCGTCGCGCGAGGCGTACCGCGACTTCTGGCGGCAGCATCCCGCGTTCGGCGGCGAGGTGAGCGCCGATCTCGCGGCGTACGCCGACTACGACCTCGTGGGAGAGCCGCCGCACCTGCGCACCTCCAGCACGCTCGAGGCGATCGCGGCCGACTCGCTCGACCTCTACGGCTCCGAGTGGCACCTGGCCGCCCTCGCGGGCTTGAGCATCCCCGCCCCGCTGCTGCGCGCGCCGCGGGGGCTGCTCGACGAGCCGGGCGGTCTCTACCCGGACCTGCCCCGACATCCGCCGCTCGCGCCGACGATGACGGTGACCGACGTCGACGACGTCAACCACTACACGATCCTGCTCACCGATCGCGGCGCCGGCGCCGTCGCCGATGCCGTCCGTTCCACCCTCAGCTGAAGGAGACACCCGCCATGACACTCACCCTGCTTCCGGGCATCGTCGCCCACACGGTCGAGACGCCGCGCCTGACGGCGAACGTGCTCGAGCGGCCCGCGACGGGCGAGGCGGCCCGCACCGTCGTCTTCGTGCACGGCAACGTCTCGTCGTCGCACTTCTACCAGCCGACGATGCTCGCGCTGCCGTCGGACGTGCGGGCGCTCGCGATCGACCTGCGGGGCTTCGGCGACTCGCAGACCCTGCCCGTCGATGCGACCCGCGGGCTGCGCGACTTCTCGGACGACGTGCTGAGCGTGCTCGACGCGCTCGGCCTCGACGCCGTGCACCTGGTCGGCTGGAGCATGGGAGGCGGCGTCGTGACGCAGCTGCTGCTCGACGCACCCCAGCGGGTGCTGAGCCTCACGCTCGAGGCGCCGGTGTCGCCGTACGGCTTCGGCGGCACCCACGGGCCCGACGGGGCGCGCAACGACGCCGACGGGGCGGGCACGGGCGGCGGGGGAGCGAATCCCGACTTCGTCGCGCGCCTCGAGGCGGGGGATGCCGACAGCGTCGAGCAGACCTCGCCGCGCGGTGTGTTCCGTGCCGCGTACACCGCGAAGCCCGAGGCCCAGGCCGAGCTCGAGGACCTCTGGGTGGCGTCGATGCTCTCGACGAAGACCGGCGTCGACAACTATCCCGGCGACCTCGCGGCGTCCGACAACTGGCCGGGCTTCGCCGCGGGCACGAAGGGCGTGCTCAACACCATGGCGCCGCAGCACCACGACGTCTCGGGGATCGTCGACCTCCCCGCGAAGCCGCCGATCCTGTGGATCCACGGCGACAAGGACGCGATCGTCTCGGACGCGTCGTTCTTCGACCTCAACATGCTCGGCCAGGTCGGGGTCATCCCGGGTTGGCCCGGCGCCGAGGTCGCGCCGCCGCAGCCGATGAAGGCGCAGACGCGCGCGGTGCTCGACCGCTACGCCGCGAACGGCGGCACCTATCGCGAGGTCGCCCTCCCCGAGGCCGGGCACGCGCCGCACCTCGACGAGGCCGACGTCTTCGTGGCGGAACTCGTGCGGCAGATCTCGGGCGACTGAGCCGGTGGGCGGCGGGTACGCGACCTAAGCTGGACTCGTGCCCGCCGTCAACATCGGGATGCCCAAAGCGGCTCCGGAGACCCTCGCCCCCCGTCGGACGTCGCGGCAGATCAAGGTGGGCAAGGTGCTCGTCGGCGGCGACGCCCCCGTGAGCGTCCAGTCGATGACGACGACGCCCACCACGAACATCAACGCGACGCTCCAGCAGATCGCCGAGCTCACCGCGTCGGGCTGCGACATCGTCCGCGTCGCGGTGCCGTCGCAGGACGACCCCGACGTGCTGC
>NZ_JBMRCP010000051.1:0-18620 GCF_057350545.1 Pseudolysinimonas sp.
CACCGGCGAGAAGTAGACTGGAGAGGCGAATGGGGCGGCTGGACGGTCGCGTTGCGGGCAACCGCACCGAGGAACGTCCGGGCACCGCAGGGCAGGACGGTGGGTAACGCCCACCCGGAGCGATCCGCGAGAAAGTGCAACAGAGAGCAGACCGACCGCATCCTCGGATGCGGGTAAGGGTGAAACGGTGGTGTAAGAGACCACCAGGGGCCCGAGTGATCGGGCTCGCTGGGTAAACCTCGCCCGGTGCAAGGTCAGACAGGGAACGTCGACGGGGCCCCCCGAGTTCCCGGGTAGACCGCTAGAGGGCTGCGGCAACGTAGTCCCGAGAGAGATGGCCGTCACCCTGCCGGTTGTGGCGACACAGCGGCAGGGGACAGAACCCGGCGTATCGGCCGACCCGTTTGCACCCGCCCCGCCCGGCGACGCCGGACGACGAACGCGCCGCCCCCCGACGGGGACGGCGCGTTCGCGAGGTGGTTTGGGGTCAGGCGATCTTGATGCTCGCGGCCTGGGGGCCCTTGGGCCCATCCGTGACCTCGAACGTGACCTTCTGGCCCTCTTCGAGTGAGCGGTAGCCGCTCGCCTCGATCGCGGAGTAGTGGGC
The DNA here is from genome assembly GCF_057350545.1 of Pseudolysinimonas sp. Classification (NCBI taxonomy): domain Bacteria; kingdom Bacillati; phylum Actinomycetota; class Actinomycetes; order Micrococcales; family Microbacteriaceae; genus Pseudolysinimonas; species Pseudolysinimonas sp. The sequence goes on from NZ_JBMRCP010000051.1 coordinate 608, forward strand.
GAACAGGTCCTGAGATCCGTCGTCCGGGACGATGAAGCCGAAACCCTTTTCGGCGTTGAACCACTTCACGGTTCCAGTGGGCATTACGAACTGCTTTCTTGGCGCTCGACTCCGTCGTTCGGAGCAACTGGCCCGACAGTAGCGGACGAGATACCGCTCTGTCAGCACCCTCGTGCGTAACTTCACGCAACCGAAATATGTCGCGGATCGACGTTTTCGCGTTCAGACGGCGTCGAAGGCGGCCGCGATCGGATGCCCTCGGTGGGCGGCAAGCCACGCGGAACCGAGGATCCCCGCGTTGTTGCGCAGCGCCGCGGGCACGATCGGCGTGCGAAGGCTCAGGAGCGGAAGGAACTCCGCCGACTCCTTCGACACCCCGCCCCCCACGACGAACAGGTTGGGCGAGAACAACATCTCGAGCGTGCCGTAGTAGCGCTGCAGGCGCTTGGCCCAGTTCTTCCAGCTGAGTCGTGCCCGCTCCTTGGCGGCGAACGACGCGCGCGACTCGGCATCCCGGCCGTCGACTTCGAGGTGGCCGAGCTCGGTGTTGGGTACGAGGACCCCGTCGTAGAGCAGGGCGCTACCGATACCGGTGCCGAGGGTCGTCAGGATGACGAGGCCCTTCACGCCCTTGGCGGCGCCGAAGTGCAACTCGGCGACGCCGGCGGCGTCGGCGTCGTTGACGAAGACGATGTCGCGCCCGAGGGTCTTCTCGAAGAGCGTCTCGGCTTGCAACCCGATCCACCGCTTCGAGACGTTCGCGGCCGACATCGTGTGCCCCTTGAGCACGACGGCGGGGAAGCACACCCCGACGGGGAGCTTGCGGGCGCTGTCGCCGAAGCGTTCCACGATGCTCTCGACGACGGCGAGGATGTCCGCGGGCTCGCCGCCCCTCGGGGTCGCCTCCTTGAAGCGTTCGCTGACGAGCTCCCCGGTCGTGACGTCGACGAGGGCGCCCTTGATGCCCGTCCCGCCGATGTCGATGCCGATCGCCACGTTGTTCACCCTTGAATCCGCCGTCGTCGCCATGGCCGACATCCTTCCTTACGGGAGCGTGAGGATCTCGGTGCCGCGCTCGGTGACGACGATCGTGTGCTCGAATTGCGCGGTGAGGCTGCGGTCGCGCGTGACGATCGTCCAGCCGTCGGGCCACTCGTCCCAGGCGATCGTGCCGGGCGCGTCCGGCGTGCCGAGGGTGAGCATCGGTTCGATCGTGAACACCATGCCGGGCTGGATGAGCTCGGCATGGTCGGGCGCCGCGTCGTAGTGGGGGATGACGAGCCCCGAGTGGAAGGTCGCGCCGACCCCGTGCCCGGTGTAGTCGCGCACGACGCCGTAGCCGAACCGGCGCGCATAGCTCTCGATCGTGCGACCGATCACATTGATCTCGCGACCGGGAGCGACCGAACGGATGCCGCGGGTGAGCGCCTCGCGCGTGCGGTCGATGAGGTCGGCGACTTCGGGCTCGACGTCGCCGACGGGGAACGCGGCACAGAGGTCGCCGTGCATCCCGTCCTTGTACGCCGTGATGTCGACTTTGAGCACGTCGCCGTCGCGGAGTTCGGTGTCGTCCGGGATGCCGTGGCAGATGACCTCGTTGAGCGAGGTGCAGATCGACTTGGGGAAGCCGCGGTAGCCGAGGGCCGACGGGTAGGCGTCGTGCGACATGAGGAACTCGTGGCCGATCGCATCCAGGTCGTCGGTCGTCACGCCGGGCCTGATCGCCTTCGCGACCTCCTCGACCGCCTGCGCGGCGATCCGGCCGGCCGCCCGGATACGTGCGACCTCCTCGTCGGTGTACCGGTCGTCGCCGTCGTAGGGGCGCGGGCCGGGACGTCCCACGTACTCGGGTCGCGGAATCCGGTCGGGCACGCGGCGCGATGCCCCCACCCGACCCGGGAGCAGATGGCCGGCGTCGTTGCGAGGCATGCCCCGAGTCTACGGAGCGGGCGTAGGCTCGGGGCATGAGCGAGTGGTGGTACAACCACGTGACCGGCGAGGTCGAGGAGGGCGCGCAGTCCCTCGGATCGGATCGTGACGGCCCGTATGCGAGTCGGGAGGAGGCCGCGCGGGCTCCGGAGATCGCGAAGGAGCGTTCGCGCGCCTGGGCGGCCGAGGAAGCCGAAGAGCGCTAACTCGGCGGTCGAGTAGCGGCCGCAGGCCGCGTGTCGAGACCCAGTGCCGAGAGCAGCGCCTCCGCGTCGTGCGGGGAGTGCCGCTTGTTCTCGGTGACGCAGTACACGTACGCATCCCGCCCCGCGGCGAGTTGTGCGCGCGTCCAGTCCGCCCACGGAGCGACCCCGGCCGCGCCGTAGCCCTGCGGATGCCGGTCGAGATCGCCGTGCAGCCGCGCGTAGGCGAAGTCGGCGGTCGGCCAGTCGAGCACGGGCCACCCGTGCGCGGTGTCGCCGAGCACGACGGCGACGCCGTGCCGTTCGAGCTGGGCGCGGAATCTGTCGTCGGCGAACGACGGATGGCGCGCCTCGATCGCGTGCCGCAAGCCGGTGCCGTCGAGCGCCGCGAGAAAGCCTTCGACCGTCGCCTCGTCGTAGGCGAGCTCGGGCGGCAACTGCCAGAGCAGCGGACCGAGCTTCGGCCCCAGCTCTCGCACGCCCGAGTCGAGGAACCGGGCGACGGAGGGCGCGGGGTCCTTCAGGCGTTTGACGAGCGCCGTGTACCGATGGGCCTTGACGGCGAAGACGAACCCCTCGGGGGTCGCGTCCCGCCATGCGACCCAGGAGGCGGGCTTCGGTGCCGCGTAGAACGACGAGTTGATCTCGATCGACGTGACGCGCGTCGCGGCGTGGGCGAGTTCGTCGGCCTGCCGCAGTCCGGGCGGGTAGAAGGTGCCGCGCCAGTCGGGATAGACCCAGCCGGCCATCCCCACGTGCGCGCGGGCCACGGTCGACCTACTCGTCGTACGAGTGCTCGGCGGTCGGGTACGCGCCCGACGCGACGTCGGCGGCCCACGCCTGCGCGGCATCCGTGAGGACCGCGGCGACGTTCGCGTACTGCTTGACGAACTTCGGGATGCGCCCCGTCGTGAGCCCGGCCCAGTCGGTCCACACGTTGAGCTGCCCGTCGCAGTGCGGTCCGGCGCCGACGCTGATGGTCGGGATGCCGAGCTCCTGCGTGACCCGTTGCGCGGCCTCGCTCGGCACCATCTCGAGCACGACGGCGAACGCTCCGGCATCCTCGACCGCGCGCGCGTCGGTGAGCAGCTGCTCGACGCCCGAGTCGCCGCGCCCCTGGATGACGTGTCCGCCGAGCTGGTGCTCGCTCTGCGGGGTGAAGCCGATGTGCGCCATGACCGGGATGCCGGCCGCGACGATGCGACGGATCTGCTCGGCGCTGCGGACGCCGCCCTCGAGCTTCACGGCGTGGGCGCCGGTCTCCTTCATGAACCGGAACGCCGTGTGCAGCGCCTCGTCGGAGCTCGTCTCGTATGACCCGAACGGCATGTCGGCGATGACGAACGCGCGCTTCACGGCGCTTGCGACGCCGCGGGTGATCGGGATGAGGTCATCCACCGTCACCGGCACCGTCGTGTCGTAGCCGAAGACGTTGTTGCCCGCGGAGTCGCCGACGAGCAGGAAGTCGATGCCCGCCTTGTCGAAGATCGCCGCGGTGAGCATGTCGTACGACGTGAGCCCCGTGATCTTGATGCCCTGCTGCTTCGCATTCGCGAAGTGCCGGGTGCGAACGCGCTTCACGACGTCGTCTGCCATGTGCCCAGGCTAGCCCCGATGCGCGTCAGGCTCCGGCGCAGGCCTCCCACTCGCGGCGCAGGATCGCGTAGTCCAGTTCGGTCGTGAGCTCGCCCTTGAACACCTCGTTCTCGACGAGGCGCGCCTCGAGGCGCATTCCGAGCCGCTCGCAGAGCCGGGCGGATGCCGTGTTGCGCTCGTCGAGGCGGGCCACGACGCGGCGGAGATCGACACCGCCTTCATCGAGCGCACCGAACGCCCAGTCGAGCATCGCCGCCGCCGCCTCGGTCGCGTAGCCCTGCCCGGCGACCGCGGGATGGAACACCCACCCGATCTCGCCGTTGCCGTGTTCGCGCGACTTCAGGAACAGGATGACGTCGCCGACGAGCTGTCCCGTGTCGCGGAGCTCGGCCCCCAGGGTGACGTGCTCGCCGTCCTCGACGAGCTCGGTGCGGAACCACTGCGTCTCGAGGCGGCGGGCGATCTCGGCGGCGTCCATCGGCGGGAACGGCAGGTAGCGGCACACCTCGGGGTCGCCGCGGTAGGCGAGCAGCGACTCGGTGTGCGCCGCCGTGAGGGGGCGGAGCACGAGTCGCGCCGTCTCGAGAGTGGTCACGGCGCGCTTCAGCCGGCAGGTCGTGAGGTGATCGGCAGGCGGCGGTCTCGACCGAACGCCATCCCGGAGACCTTGGGGCCGATCGCTCCCTGGCGGCGCTTCCATTCGGCGCGGTCGACGAGTTTCGCCACGAATTCGACGGTGGCGCGGTCGAAGCCCGCGGCGACGATGTCTTCACGGCCGAAGCGCTGCGTCACGTAGAGCTCGAGGATCTCGTCGAGCAGCTCGTACGGCGGGAGGGTGTCCTGGTCGGTCTGGTCGGGCCGCAGCTCGGCGCTCGGCGGCTTCTCGATCGACGCGACCGGGATCGGCTCGACCTGCCCGAGTGACCGCGCGTGCTCGTTGCGCCAGCGGGCGAGTTCCCAGACGAGCGTCTTGGGCACATCCTTGATCGGCGCGAAGCCACCCGCGGTGTCGCCGTAGATCGTCGAGTAGCCGACCGACACCTCGGTCTTGTTGCCGTTGGTGAGCGCGAGGTGGCCGGCGCGGTTCGACTCGGCCATCCACAGCATCCCGCGCACGCGTGCCTGCACGTTCTCGGCCGGAACACCCTCGAGCCCGAGTTGCTTCTCGATCACCGCGACGATGTCGCCGATCGGCTCGACCGAGTAGTGGAAGCCGATCCGCTCGCCGAGATCGCGCGCGTCGTCGACCGACCCTTCGGACGAGTACCGGGAGGGCATCGAGATGCCGTAGACGCGGTCGGCGCCGATCGCGTCGGCCGCGATCGCCGCGCACACGCTCGAGTCGATGCCGCCCGAGACCCCGAGCACCACCGACGGGAAGCCGTTCTTCTCGACGTAGTCGCGCAAGCCCAGCACGAGGGCGTTCCAGAGCTGCTCGCGGTCGTCGGGCAGCACGGCGATGTCGGGCTCGAGGGGGACCTCGACGGGCGTGCGCGCCTCGACGTCGACCCGGAGTACGTCGACCGGCACGTTCTGGTCGCCCGCGGGAGCGGGGTCGACATCGACGACGAGGAGGTGCTCGCGGAACTGCGGCGCGCGGGCCAGGATGGTGCCCGACCCGTCGACGACGACGGAGTCGCCGTCGAACACGAGATCATCTTGGCCGCCGACGATGTTGACGTAGGCGACGATCGTGTCGGTCTCGACGGCGCGGCGGGTGACGAGGGGGAGTCGCACCTCGTCCTTGTCCCGCTCGTAGGGGCTCGCGTTGAGCACGAGCAGCAGCCCGGCATCCGCGTCGAGCACACGACCGACGGGGCCGCCGTCGCGCCAGAGGTCTTCGCAGACGATGATCGCGACATCCACGCCCCGGAGGCGCACGACGAGCAGCTCGTCGCCCGGGATGAAGACGCGGTACTCGTCGAAGACCGAGTAGTTGGGCAGGTGGTGCTTCGCGTAGCGCGCCCGGATCGCGCCGCCCTGGATCACCGAGGCGCAGTTCTGCGCGATCGCCGTCGGGGCGTTGCTCGTGCCGAGCACGCGCGGCTCGAAGGGACCGTCGGGGTGCCCGACGACCACGACGAGGTCGCCGAGGCCCTCGTCGGCGAGTCGCGCGGGGAGGGCGTCGACGGCGGCGCGCGCCGCGCGCAGGAACGACGGCTGTGCGGCGAGATCCTCGATCGGATACCCGGAGATCGCCATCTCGCCCGTGAGCAGCACGTCGGCGCCGCGCTCCCACGCCTCGCGGGCGGCCGCGACGATCTTGTCGGTGTTGCCGGAGAAGTCCCCGACGATCGGGTTGGACTGCGCGAGCGCCAATCGCAGACGGGGCATGTTGCTAGCCTAATGAGGCGCCGGGACGGCGCATTCTCCCGTGACCAGTGAGGCCCCATTGGACAAGCAGCGCGACTTCGTTCTCCGCACGATCGAGGAGCGCGGTGTCAAGTTCGTGCGCCTGTGGTTCACGGACGTCGTGGGTCAGCTCAAGTCGGTCGCCCTCGCGCCGGCCGAGGTCGAGGGCGCGTTCAGCGAGGGCGTCGGGTTCGACGGCTCCGCGATCGAGGGACTGAGCCGCGCCTACGAGGCCGACATGCTCGCGCTGCCCGATCCGTCGACCTTCCAGATCCTGCCGTGGCGTGGAGAAGTCGACCCGACTGCGCGCATGTTCTGCGACATCACGACGCCCGACGGCGAGCCCGCGGTGTCCGACCCGCGCAACGTGCTCAAGCGCGCCCTCGCGGCGGCGGCGGACCGGGGCTTCACGTTCTACACGCACCCCGAGATCGAGTTCTACCTGCTCAAGTCGAGCAAGCCCGAGAACGGGGTGCCGGTGCCGGTCGACTCCGCGGGGTTCTTCGACAACGTCCCCGGCGGCACGGCGAACGACTTCCGCCGTCGGTCGGTGCGCATGCTCGAAGACCTCGGCATCTCGGTCGAGTTCAGCCACCACGAGGCGGGCCCGGGGCAGAACGAGATCGACCTGCGCTACGCCGACGCGCTCACGACGGCCGACAACATCATGACCTTCCGCACGGTCGTCAAGGAGGTCGCGATCGAGCAGGGCGTCTACGCGACGTTCATGCCGAAGCCGTTCTCCGACCACCCCGGATCGGGCATGCACACGCACATGTCGCTCTTCGAGGGCGACACCAACGCCTTCTACGACGCCGGCGGGCAGTACCAGCTCTCGGCGATCGGCAAGCAGTTCGTCGCCGGCCTGCTCACCCACGCGCCCGAGATCACCGCGGTCACGAACCAGTTCGTCAACTCCTACAAGCGGCTCTGGGGCGGCGACGAGGCGCCGAGCTACGTCACGTGGGGGCACAACAACCGCTCCGCCCTCGTGCGCGTGCCGCTCTACAAGCCCGGCAAGGGGCAGAGCGCGCGCATCGAGTACCGCGCGATCGACTCCGCCGCGAACCCGTACCTCGCCTACGCGCTCCTGCTCGCGGCGGGGCTCAAGGGCATCGAAAACGGCTACGAGCTCCCGCCCGAGGCGGAGGGCGACGTGTGGGGCATGACGAAGGCGGAGCGTCGCGCGCTCGGCTACGGCAGCCTGCCGGCATCCCTCGACCACGCGCTGTCGATCATGGAGGACAGCGAGCTCGTCGCCGAGACCCTCGGCGAGCAGGTATTCGAGTACGTGCTGCTCAACAAGCGGCGCGAGTGGTCGGCGTACCGGTCGCGCGTCACCCCGTTCGAGTTGGAGAGCAACCTCGAGATCCTCTAGCCCTCGAGGCTGAGCACCACCATGACGCGGACGACGACGACGCTCACCGAGCTGGCCCGGCTCGGGTTCGCCGACCTGAGCGCGGCCCGCGAGGCCCTCGCCGAGGTGCCGGACGAGCTCGTTCCCGTGTTCGCCCTCGCGGCCGACCCCGACCAGGCGCTGCGGCTGCTCGTGTCGCTCCGTGCGTCTGCTGCGAAACCCACTGCCGCACTCCTGAACAACGTCGGCGCGACCGAGCGCCTCATCCGCGTGCTCGGCGCGTCGTCGGGGCTCGCGACGTTCCTCGAACGGCATCCGGAACGCCTCGACGTCTTGTCGGCGCAGCTCGACGCCCCGGCCGGCGCGGAGGACGTCGCCGCGCGCTTCGCCGAGGCCGTCGAGGGACTCTCGGGCGAGCCGGCGTGGAACGCCCTGCGCGCCGCGTACCGCACCGAACTCGTGCGCCTCGCGGCATGGGACCTCGAGCAGCCCGACGGCACGCTCGTCGTCGATCGCGTCGCCGCAGCCCTCGCCGACTTCGCCGGTGCCGCGCTCGACACGTCGCTCGAGCTCGCCCGACGCGTGTCGCGCTTCCCGGCCGACGAGGTCGCGGCGACACCGCTCGCGATCATCGGCATGGGCAAGTCGGGCGCCCGCGAGCTCAACTACCTGAGCGACGTCGACGTCATCTTCGTGACCGACGGGGGCGACCGTGCCGTCGAGATCGCGACGCTGCTCGCCCGCGAGACGATGCGCGGCATCGCCGAGCTCGCCGTCGAGCCGCCGCTGTGGGAGGTGGATGCCAACCTACGGCCGGAAGGCAAAGACGGTGCGCTCGTGCGCACCCTCGACTCCCATCTCGCCTACTACGAGCGCTGGGCGAAGTCGTGGGAGTTCCAGGCGCTGCTGAAGGCGCGTCCGCTCGCCGGCGACCGCGAGCTGGGGGAGCGCTACGTCGACGGCGTCGCCCCGATGGTGTGGTCGTCGGCGTCGCGCGACGGATTCGTCGAGTCGGTGCAGGGGATGCGCGAGCGGGTCACCGCGCACATCCCGCCCGACGAGGTCGACATCCAGCTCAAGCTCGGCCCCGGTGGCCTGCGCGACGTCGAATTCACGATCCAGCTGCTGCAGCTCGTGCACGGGCACGCCGACCCCGCTGTGCGGCGCCGCTCGACGCTCGACGCGCTCGACGCGCTGGCCGAGGGCGGCTACATCGGACGCGCCGAGGCCGCCGAGTTCGGGCGCGACTACCGGTTCCTGCGGCTGCTCGAGCACCGGCTGCAACTCTCCCGCTTACGCCGTACGCATCTCATGCCGCGTGAGGAGGAAGCCCTTCGCGTGCTCGGGAGGGCGTCCGGTCTCGCGACGACCGCCGATGGCCTCCTCGAGGCCTGGCAGAAGGTCAAGCACGAGGTTCGCACTCTCCACGAGCGGCTGTTCTACCGCCCGCTGCTGTCCGCCGTCGCAGCGCTCCCCGAAGACGGCTACGCGCTCACGAGCGAGCAGGCCGAGGCGCGACTCGCCGCGATCGGCTTCCGCGACCCGCGCGGCGTGCTGCATCACATCGCGGCGCTCACCTCCGGGATGTCGCGGCGCGCGCAGATCCAGCGCAACCTCCTGCCGGTCATGCTGCAGTGGTTCGCGGAGGGCGCCGATCCGGATGGCGGCCTGCTCGCCTTCCGCCGCCTCTCCGACGACCTCGGCGAGGCGTACTGGTTCCTGCGGATGCTGCGGGATTCGTCCGGCGCGGCCCACCGACTCACCGCGGTGCTGGCCGGGTCGAAGTTCGTCGGCATCCTGCTCGAGCGCTACCCCGAGGCGGTCGCGTGGCTCGAGAACGACGGCGAGCTCGTGCCGCGCCCGCTCGCGTCGCTGCTCGACGAGACCGCCGCGACCGTCGCCCGGCACTGGGACGATCAGGATGCCGCCGCGGCCGCCCTGCGCACCGCCCGACGGCGTGAGGTGCTGAGGCTCGCGCTGGGCGCCATCCTCGGGGTCGTCTCCGTCGAGGAGCTCGGGCAGGGCCTCAGCGACATCACGACGGCGATCCTCACGGGCGTGCTCGCCCTCGTGCACCGCTACGGCGACGGCGTCGAGTTCGGGATCGTCGCGATGGGCCGCTACGGCGGCGAGGAGCTCGGCTTCGGCAGCGACGCCGACATCGTCTACGTCTACCGTCCCTCGGGGGTCGACGGGGAGGAGGCGCAGCGTCGCGCGGAGCACATCGTGCACGAGCTGAAGCGGCTCACCGAAGACCTCCGCCTGCCGCTCGACCTCGACACGGGCCTGCGCCCCGAGGGACGGAACGGCGCGATCGTGCGCTCGCTCGACTCCTACCGCGCGTACTACGAGCGCTGGTCGCTCACCTGGGAGGCGCAGGCGCTGCTCCGGGCCCGCGGCGCCGTCGGTGATCGTGCGCTGCTCGACGACTTCGAGACGCTCGCCGACGAGACGCGCTACCCGGCAGCCATCGCAGCTGCCGACGTGCGCGAGGTGCGGCGCATCAAGGCGCGCGTCGAATCCGAGCGTCTGCCGCAGGGTGCCGATCCCGCGCGTCACCTCAAGCTCGGCCGGGGATCGCTCTCGGATGTCGAGTGGTTCGTGCAACTGCTGCAGCTGCAGCACGGCGCCGCGGTGCCGGGGCTGCGCACGACGTCGACGCTCCGGGCGCTGGATGCTGCCGTCGAGGCCGAGCTCGTGCCCGCCGACGACGCGGCCCGGCTGCGCGCCGCGTGGCTCATCGCGTCACGTGCACGGTCGGCGATGACGCTGTGGACCGCGAAGACCGCCGACGTGCTGCCGACGGATCGCGCGCAGCTCGAGGGAGTCGCCCGGCTCATGGCGTACCCGCCCGGCAGCGCGTCGCGCCTCGAGGGCGACTACCTGCGCACGACCCGCCTCGCCCGGCAGGTTTTCGAGAAGCGGTTCTACGGCGCGGGCTGACCTGTCGCCCGGCGTTCACCGGTCGTTCGCGTGTCGCCCGCCCGCCGGTTCACGGCCCGGGCGTGCACTGGCGGCATGCGCGTCAGTGTGATCGGAACGGGATACCTGGGAGCCACCCACGCGGCCGCCATGGCCGAGCTGGGATTCGACGTGGTGGGGGTGGATGTCGACCCCGCCAAGGTCGCCTCGCTCGCCGCGGGACACGTGCCGTTCTTCGAACCCGGGCTGCCCGAGCTGCTGCAGAAGCACCTCGCGACCGGCCGCCTGCGCTTCACGACCGATCTCGCGGAGGCCGTGGCGGCATCCGACGTGCACTTCGTCTGCGTCGGCACACCGCAGCAGTCGGGGTCGTCGGCGGCGAACCTCGATCACGTCGAAGCCGCGGTCGCGGGTGTCGCCCGGGCGATGACGCACGACGGCGTCGTGGTGGGCAAGTCGACGGTGCCGGTCGGCACGGGGGAGCGGCTTCGTGTGCTGCTCGCGGCGCTCGTCCCGGACGGGGTCGCCGCCGAGCTCGTGTGGAACCCCGAGTTCCTGCGCGAAGGCCGCGCCGTCGAGGACACGCTGCATCCCGACCGCATCGTGATCGGCGGTGCCTCGGCCGTGGCAGAGGGGATGCTGCGCGAGCTCTACGGGCGACCGATCGCCGATGGGGTGCCGGTCATCGTCTGCGACCTTCCCACCGCGGAGCTCGTGAAGGTGAGCGCCAACGCGTTCCTCGCCACGAAGATCTCCTTCATCAACGCGATCGCCGAACTGTGTGAGGTCGCCGGAGCCGACGTGACGGTGCTCGCCGACGCGCTCGGGCACGACGCTCGCATCGGGCGTCGCTTCCTCAACGCGGGCCTCGGCTTCGGCGGCGGCTGCCTGCCGAAGGACATCCGGGCGCTCACCCACCGCGCCGGGGAGCTCGGGGCGCCGGGTATCGCGTCGCTCATGCGACGCGTCGACGAGATCAACATGCGGCAGCGTGAGCGGGTGGTCGAGCTCGCCCTCGCAGCGTGTGGCGACTCCCTGCTCGATGCCCGCATCGCCGTGCTCGGCGCCGCCTTCAAGCCCGACACCGACGATGTGCGCGACTCGCCCGCCCTCTCGGTGGCCGCCGCTCTGCACCTGCGGGGCGCTCAAGTGTCCGTGTACGACCCGGCAGCAGGGGAGACCGGACGCCGCACCTTCCCGACGTTGCGGTTCACCGACGACATGGATGCCGCGGTCGCCGACGCCGACGTCGTGCTCGTGCTCACCGAGTGGCCGGAGTTCACGACCGCCGACCCTTCGACGCTGGCGCGGCTCGCGAGGGGTCGCACGGTCGTCGACGCGCGCAACTGCCTCGATGCCTCCGCCTGGCGCGCTGCGGGCTGGACGCTCCACGCTCTTGGCCGGGCGAGCACCGCCGAGACCCGGAGCGCCGTCTTCGCTTAGCTGGGCACTAGGTGGCCTTGAGCGCACCGAGCACCTTCGCCAAGGTCACAGGGATCTGGAAGATCGGGTCCCATACCAACGCCACTAAGTCGTCATACTCAGCTGCGGGCCTCAGCAGGTCGTCGATATCTGCCTCAAAGACTGAGTGCTGCTCTGCGCAGGACCGAGCCAGCTCACCGAACCGGACGTATTCGTCGAGCCCTCGAAAGTGAATCGAGTACTGTCCGTCGACTCTCGCCGCCCAGGTCACACGCCACTCGCGTTCGAGTAGGCGCAGCACGTCGATGACTGAATCGTCAGGCGGCGCGAAGAGGTCGGCCCCGAGCGCGGAGAGGCGGCTGTCCTCGAGGTCTGTCGTCTCCCAGCAGATTTCGACACTGCGTTCCAACCCGACCTCCTCGAGACTCGACGGGGACAGCTCGAAGCGATCAGTTCGGAGACGACGTCTCAGATGGGTGAGCAGCCAGATGATCGGAACTTCCACGAGGTCTTTACGGACAGATTCGAATCCTGTGTCACCGATCACCCTGCGCGCGACACCGAGGATTTCTTCGCAGTGATAGTCCTTACAGAACCGGAAGTAGTGAGCGGCAAGTTGCGGCAGCCCGTCCCACAGGGAGCCGCGTGGTACCGGATGCCTCTCTTGAATGCTTTCGAACTCGCTGAGGAGGCCTGCCTTGTGAGGCGAAACGATGACATCGATGTCTGAGTCACGCCATTCGCCCGTGCCCTCGTACTCGAACTTTGATTTGCACGCGTTGTAGAGAGCCGATTGGACGCACACGTTGTAGAGCCAGGTTCTCACCCGATAGTTGATCTCGCAGTGATAGTTGTGGTTGTAGCGAAGAATCTCATCCGCGTCCGCGCGCTCGAAGATGAACTTCGACGACAGGACATCCTTGGCGGCTCGCACGAGGACCGCGTCCGCGTCAGCACGTGCGACCGTCGCACTCGCGCGGCCCAGCATCTCCGAAATCTCGTCGAGAGTCGACTCGACTTGCTTGCGGGCAAGTGACAACAGGTCGCAGACGGCATCGATCGAGATCCGCTGTCTCGCGTCCTGAAACATCATGCGATCAGCGAGTCGATCGAGGTCTGCGAGAAACGGGTGGATGTCGCCGATGCGCTCGTGCCCCACCCCGCGCGAGTTGTGCTTGGTGAACGCCTCGATCAGGATCAGGCCGAGAGCGAAGACGTCGGCAGGCGCCTCGACCGAGCCGACGGTCTGTCTCCCCATTTGCTCAGGCGCTAAGTATGTGCGATTGGCCAGCAGATCGCCTTGGCGAGTGATTGTGGAATCTTTGAAGTGCGCGATCCCGAAGTCGGCCAACACCAGCAGCCGACTCTGTGGGTCGACGAGAACGTTCTCGGGTTTGAGATCGCGGTGGACGATGCCTTTCGAGTGAACGTAGGCGAGTCCATCGCTCAACTGCGCGATGTAATCGAGCAGCACGAGATAGTCATGTTCCGTTTCAATGACTTTTCGCAGACTGTCCGGAAACAGATCCATCGTGTAGACGAACGCTTCGTCATCTTCCGCGTGGGCGTGGATCTTGATCACGTGATCGTGGTTGGCGGTCAGTCCGAATTCGATCTCATTGCGGAAGCGCTCGTTGCGTTGGCTCGATGGTGACTTGGGGATTCGCTTCATCGCGTACTCGCGGCCGTCGTGCGAAGACCGGACGCGAAAGACCTCGGCGGTGCCGCCCTGACCGAGTTGACTCAACACGGTGTAGGTGACTCCGTCGATCTTCGTGATTGAGCCCTTCTTCACAGCCTTCAAAGTACTTGAGGACCGCGCTCCCGAAGAAGCGCGGCTCCCGCGTGCTCCCATGCGCGGGTGAGACCCGCCGCCCGCGAGGTCGCTGCGGCGCTCTGATCACGCCCAGCCCGCATCACTGCAGAGACCACAGCGGGCTCTACTGATCGGGCAACACGAGCCAAAGATGCTGGAGGTTGAGCTTTGGGCTGATCGCCCTTGCGTGGGCAGAAGTACGCCAGCCGGTTTGCCGCTGCGAGGACAGCCTCACAATCTCGTGCGTCGGACCCATGAGTTCATGCGCCAGGACGTACCGATTCACTCGTCGCCGTAGACCCGCGGTTGTAGCTTGCTGTACGTAGCCGACCATCACGGCGAATGTGTCGTTCGGCGCGTAAGTCGAGTCGACGAACCGTGCCATGCCGGCATCCACATACTCCTTGCACCACCTGCCCTTGCTCGCGAGGCGTTTTGCCTCTACCACAACCGCGCCGCCGCGAACTTGGATGCGCAGATCGGCGCGAGCCGCCGTCGTCACCGATTCGGTCGCATTGATCATGCCGGGGGTCGGCATGACAGCTTCGAACCCGATCTCGAGCACGCCGAACTGAAGGTCCGCGCGCTGAGCTTCGCGAAGCCAGCGATACAGCTGAATCGAGCAGTTGACCTCGCGGTGGTCGAACCTCTGCCACTGGTTCTGTTCCCATAGATCGGCTGCGCTTTCAAAGATGTCGTGCACGAGCTCCGGGAGTCGACGCAGAGCGTCCGCATGGATGCTCGCATGCATTCGTCCCTTGATGCGTCCCATTGCCTGTCTAAGCACGCGCACCAACTAACGCCCCGAAAACGTCTGCTGCGTCTCGCGCGGAGCTACTGGCCATCCAGCAGGAGAGCCGGTTGGGTTTGACTATGTGAATACGCACGCCGTCTAGAACGATGGCTTGCGGCTCGACCATGGTTGCGGATGAGAGAGCGTCGTTAAGCATGGAACTGTCGGTCTTGAGCAGGCTCGCGACAGTGAAGTCCGAGGGCTCGATAAGCGCGGCAGGAGCCCCTTTTTCAAGGTCGTCGTACACGCAGGTTACGCGCGCAAAATCTTCGCGTCTCTCGGACACCTCTACAGTCCAGCTGTGTGGCTGAAGCTTGTCCATTCTGGCCTTTAGCGCGCGGGTGTAGGACTCAAACTGCACTTGGTCGGGAGCCAGATACGCGTGCGAGAGCGACCCCTGCTGGTACTCAGAGAAACGCACGTCTAATGCATCGGCCACGACCTGCTGCTCGGCGGTAGTTAGGCCATAGGCCCTGGCAGCAACCCGGTCCAGCGCCGGCCGCCACTCGTGTTCGGCCTTCGCGGTTGCCGCAGCGGAAGTGATCGAAGCCAGGTCGGCCAATACGCGGGGCTCAAGTCTCGGTAAAGGGAGGGTCAACCACTCTTGCAACTCGACCTTGTCTCGTTCGACCCCCCAAGAACTCGCGGTCATGAAGTACCAGTACTGCGCCACTGAGGAGTTCAGCAGTGCTGCCACGGCTTGTAGAAGCTGTTCATCCTTCGCGTCGCCGGCGATCGCAAAGACCCCGTCCGTGAACGCGGCGTCGTAGGGCGCGTAGGCGGCCACAGTCGAGTTCGTGACGCCGTTCCTGAGGAGGATGTGTGGCCCTAGGAAGATGGCACGATCCCTCGGTCTGTGCATGGTCTGGGCGGAGGAAGGTGGCAACAACTCTGTTGGTGGGACCATTGCTCGAATGTCGCGAGTTCGGATCCGTGATATGTCGTGGAGGTGGGATGCGTCATTTTGATCTCCGCCGCTCTCCTGATACCCCGTCCCGACGACCCAACCTCGTTCTTTCGCGTGGGAGAACAGCGAGTAAGAACTTTCACGAAGGAGGGATACCAGGGCGACGTCTTCTGCTCCGCCCCAGAGAAGCGTCTTCCAGAGGCGTGGGTTGGAGCGAATCGTCGCGGAAGCGACGCGCTGAATATTTTGCTGCGGAATCGCAATGCCATCCACGATTTCGGAGATTGGCGTGCGCCTCGGGGAGACGTGTAGTACGTCCCCTTCGGCCTCCACACGGGACGGGCCGAAGATCGTTATGGCGGCTGGACTGATCGCCACCCCGAAGAGTCCATGACGTAGCGGCGAGAGATCGATGATCGTCTGTACGTCGAGCTGCGCGAAGAATTCCGCCCGGAAGCGCTCCGCGGAAGCGCTCTGATTGTGAAGGATAGTCTTCGCAGGCAAGACGAGGCCCGCGACGCCACCTGGGCGAAGCATCTCGGCTACCCTCCACACGAAAGCGGCCGCGATCTGTCTGTCTGGTACTGCATGCTCCGAGCGGGCAGCGTATTGCAGGGCAGCCTCGCTCAACTTGCTTTGCCAAGGCGGATTCCCGGCGATGACGTCGAACTCGTGGTTGCTCAGTGCGTGGTCGTCGAAGTAGTCCGCAGCTACGAGGTTCTCGCCGACAAGCCGCGGAAGTCGAGCTTGCAGCCAGATAGTCCGCGGGTCCACGTGTTCGAGCAGCGCAAGGTACAAACCGAACGCGGCGACTCCGATGGCATCGCGATTCCTGTCAACTCCGAAGACCGAACTGACAAGAAGGGCTTTCAATTGTTCGTAACCGAGAGGCCCCCCAAGGGCCCGAGTCTTTCGATCGACGAGTCGGCGGAAGGCTTCCGTGAGGAAGATGCCCGACCCGCATGCAGGGTCGAGTACCGTCACGCCCTCTTCCGAGTGCTCTCCGGGCGGGATCAACTCATCCAAGACGAGGTCCACCACATGGCGGGGCGTGTAGAACGCCGCATCGGCCTTTTGTTGGTCGGCGAGGAGTTGCTCGTAGATCGAGCTAATGAACTCAGCCGGGATGATCGAGAAGTCATAGGGCCACAGCGCTGCTTGGCCGGTCGTGAGGTTGTCGCCGTGGAAGAAGCGCGACAGGTCGATGAGAGCCTGTCGTGGGATGGGCCGTTCGAGCGCGTCGGGACGGAACACGTCGCCGCTGAAATGCTCTGACATCGCAGCGAAGAAGGCGGTAAAGCCTTCCCAACCAATCGCGAGGGCGTCCTCGAGAGATGGCGGCTGCCCGAGGCTAAGCAGTTCATTCGGTCCGAGAATCCCGCGATCTTCTAGGTAGCGAACAAAGATCGTGCGACCGAGGAGTGGCTCAATTTCACTTTCAAGCACGCCGCCATCCAGCAGCCGCTCGCGGAGCACTTGAAGGTTGCGCAACAGTGATTGATCAACACGATCTTGCTTGCTCAGCTGCCGTCCGCGGCTCCGATGCAGTTTTCCTGATTCAACGCCGAACCGTGTGAAGTCCGCAAGAACGCGAGATGCCTCGAATCCTGGAGCCGCGCGTTCGAGTAGGGCGGCGTTGGGTTGCGAGTCACTCGGAGCTGTATTGCAGCTAAGAACCAGGACTTCGGTATCGGTTGCCGCGATCAGGAGCGGGACTCGACCGTAGTTCCAGAGCCGGCGGTGCGCGCGCAGGGCGTCATCGTGAGTGTCTGCAGCGAAAAAGGCCACGACGGGGACGGCGCCCTTGAAGAACGCCGAGGTCATTCCGCACTTGTCGCGTAGATCGTGCCAGACCACGTCGCGAGGGCCTTCACCAGCGTCGGCATCCACGTAGCCTCGGCCATCGCGATAGCCGAGATCGTCGATCACTCTGGTTAGTACTTCCTGGCTACTCATGTCCCCTCAACCGTCTGCGCCAGCATAGGGATTGCCACGGACGTGACCATGGATTTTCCACGGATTGTTGTACGCGAAGGGCCGCGCCCCCGAAGGAACGCGGCCCCCGCGTGCTGCGGTGCGGGTGATTACACCCCGTAGTAGAGCTCGTACTCGAACGGGTGCGGACGCTGCGCGAACGGGAGGAGCTCCTTCTCGCGCTTGTAGTCGATCCACGTGTCGATGAGGTCCTGCGTGAACACGCCACCCTCGAGGAGGAAGTCGTGGTCGGCCTCGAGGGCGACCAGCGCCTCACCCAGCGAGCCCGGGAGCTGCGGGATGTTCTTGGCCTCCTCCGGCGGGAGCTCGTAGAGGTCCTTGTCGACGGGCTCGTGCGGCTCGATCTTGTTCTTGATCCCGTCGAGGCCCGCCATGAGCTGCGCGGCGAACGCGAGGTACGGGTTGCCGGAGGCGTCGGGCGCGCGGTACTCGATGCGCTTGGCCTTCGGGTTGGTGCCCGTGATCGGGATGCGGATGGCCGCCGAGCGGTTGCCCGCCGAGTAGACCAGGTTGACCGGAGCCTCGAAGCCGGGGATGAGGCGGTGGTAGGAGTTCACCGTCGGGTTGGTGAACGCCGCGATCGCCGCCGCGTGCTTGAGGATGCCGCCGATGTACCAGCGGGCGATGTCGGAAAGCTGGGC
The DNA here is from genome assembly GCF_057350545.1 of Pseudolysinimonas sp. NCBI lineage: Bacteria > Bacillati > Actinomycetota > Actinomycetes > Micrococcales > Microbacteriaceae > Pseudolysinimonas > Pseudolysinimonas sp. The sequence goes on from NZ_JBMRCP010000051.1 coordinate 18,541, forward strand.
GTAGCTGTTTTCATCGAACATCAAGGTGTTGCCGTCTTTCCACAACGACTGGTGGCAGTGCATGCCGCTGCCGTTATCGC
>NZ_JBMRCP010000052.1:0-20906 GCF_057350545.1 Pseudolysinimonas sp.
GAGGTGTAGAGGATGAAGAGCGGGTTCTCGGCGTCGAACGCCTCCGCCTCATGCTCCGGGCTCGCGGCATCCACCGTCTCGTGCCACCACACGTCGCGCTCGTTCCACTCGACGTCGCCACCGGTGCGCTTCACGACGAGCACGTGCTCGACGCTCTCGGCGCCGTCGACCGCGGCATCCACCGTCGGCTTCAGCGGGAACGCCTTGCCTTTGCGGTACCCGCCGTCCGCGGTGATGACGAGCTTCGCCTGGGCGTCGTCGATGCGGGCGCGCAACGACTCGGAGCTGAAGCCGCCGAAGACGACCGAGTGGATGGCCCCGAGCCGCACGACCGCGAGCATCGCGATGACCGCTTCGGGGATGTTGGGGAGGTAGATCGCGACGCGGTCGCCGTGGCCGACGCCGAGGGCGGCGAGGGCGTTCGCGGCCTTCTTCACCTCGGTCGTGAGGTCCGCGTAGGTGAGGGTGCGGACATCCCCGGGCTCGCCCTCCCAGTGGTAGGCGACCCGGTCGCCGTGGCCCGCGAGCACGTGGCGGTCGAGGCAGTTGTAGGCGACGTTGAGTTTGCCGTCGGCGAACCACTTCGCGACGGGCGCGTCCGACCAGTCGAGCACGGTGCTGAACGGTTCGTGCCAGTGGAGGCGCTCGCGGGACTCGTCACCCCAGAAGGCGATCCGGTCGGCAGTCGCCCGGTCGTAGAGTGCGGGCTGCGCGATCGCGGCCGCCGAGAAGGCGGGGCTCGGCGGGAACCGGCGCTCTTCGTGGAGCAGGTTGTCGATCGAGTTCACAACGGACTTCTTCCTCGTCTGAGTGGACCGGCCGGGCGGCGATGCCGGGGGTCCCCGAGGTGGGGTTTCCTGCTCGATCCTAACCGGAGCCGCGAGGGCTTCGGGCCACGTTTCGCCCGGTGACGGCGTGTGGTCGCGATGTGGGAACGTACCCCGGAAAGGGGGTGGGCTGGGTCTTGCGCGTACCCGGATTTTGCCCCCCGAACTCCCCATTGCGTTGTCCTCCCTTTGGAGTACACTCGTGACCATCCGAGCGCAATCTCGGCTTGCGACGTCCGCGATTCCCCCCAATCGAGCGTCGCTGTGGCGGCGCCTGTTCCCCCCAACGGGCGCCGCCCCTCTCGTTTAATGCCCCGTTTCTCGTGGGATTTCCAGGAGTCCGGGCTGCTCGGGACGTGTCGCCGCCGTGCGCTGCAGTACGTCCGCCGCCGCGCGATACGGCGCTGAGGTTTACTCACGGTCGGGGTACAAGCCCGACTCCTCCCGAGTGGGACGTTTCAACCCTCTCTCCACCTGTGGGCCCGTCGGCTCCGTCGCCGCCCACCCCCGCGCGAGGGTCAGACCATGGAAGCCTTCGTCGCGCGCGGCGCCGGCGTGTCACGCGGCATCCCCGCGGCCGAGTTCGGGCCGCTCGCCACGCTCGTCGGCGACGCATCCGTGACGGATGTCTTCGTCAACGGAGACGGCTCCGTGCGGGCGGACCGGGGTACGGGTGCCGCCGCCGTGGAGGGGCTCCGGCTGAGCGCGACGATCGCTCGCGGACTCGCCGTCCGGCTCATCGCGCTCGGTGGTCGTCACGTCGACGAAGCCTCACCGTGCGTCGACGTGCGGCTGGGAGACGGCGTGCGGGTGCATGCCGTCCTGCCCCCGGTGTCGACCGGAGGTGCGCTGCTCTCGATCCGCCTGCCGGCACCCGAGCGTCCCTCGCTCGACGACCTCGACGACGGCGGGTTCTTCGCCGCCCTCGCACTCGACGACGTCCGGCACCTGGTCGCCCGCCGCGCCAACGTCGTCGTGACGGGCGCGGGAGGCAGCGGCAAGACGACGTTCCTCGCGGCTCTGCTCGCCGCCGCACCGGCGCACGAGCGGATCGTCGTGCTCGAAGACGTCGCGGAACTGCGCATCGCGCATCCCCACGTCGTCGCCCTCGAGGCGCGGCAGGCGAACCTCGAGGGCGCGGGTGGCATCGGGCTCGACCGTCTCGTCCGCGAGGCCCTGCGCATGCGGCCCGACCGGCTCGTCGTCGGAGAGTGCCGCGGCGCCGAGCTGCGCGAGTTGCTCGCCGCGCTCAACACCGGCCACGACGGCGGCGCGGGCACGCTGCACGCCAACTCGCTCGCCGACGTGCCCGCCCGGCTCGAGGCCCTCGGCGCGCTCGCCGGGATGACCCCGGATGCGGTGGCGCGTCAGGCGGTGAGCGCGTTCGACGCGGTGCTCCACCTCGAACGCGGCGCGGCAGGGCGGCGGCTCGCCGCGGTCGGCACCCTCGCCGTCGATCGCCGAGGTCGGCTCGAGGTGCGGTCGTGACGCCGGCCGCCGCCGCGCTCCGGCTCGCGGTGCTGCTCGAGGCGGGCCTGCCGCCGCTCGCCGCGTGGAGGCACCTCGCCGCGTCGTCGCCCGTCGCCGCCCGCGTGGCGGAAGTCGACGGCGCCGAGCGGCTGCCCGCCGGCATCCTCGAGGCCACGCGCGCCGGGGAGCATCCCCTCGACTGGGCGTGCGTCGCCGCGGCCTGGCGCGTCGCGGCCGACTCGGGCGCACCGCTCGCGGCGAGCCTCGAACGCCTGGGCGAGGTGCTCGTCGCGGCCGAGGACGGCCGCCGTGAGGTCGCCATCGCGCTCGCCGGTCCGCGGGCGACGAGCCGCGTCGTGCTCGCGCTGCCGGCGATCGGGCTGTGCGGCGGGATGCTGCTCGGCGTCGACACCCTCGGCGTGCTCGCCACGACACCGCCGGGGTGGTTCTGCCTCGTCGCGGGCGGATCACTCCTGCTCGTGGCGCGGCGGTGGATGCGGCGGCTCGTCGCGCGGGCGCTCGAGTACGACCCGACACCGGGCCTCGGAGCGGAGCTCGCCGCGGTCGCCGTGGCCGGCGGGGGCTCGGCCGCGGTCGCCGCGGAGCGCGTGTCCGCCGCGCTCGCCGAGGCCGGACTGCCACCCGACGACTCCGCGTCCGCGGTGATCGAGTTCGCGCAGCGCGCCGGGGTGCCCGTCGCGGCGCTCCTGCGCGCCGAGGCTCGCGACACGCGTCGCACCGCTCAGGCGGAGGCCCGGATGCGCATCGCAGCACTCGGCACGCGACTTCTGCTTCCGCTGGGGCTCTGCGTGCTGCCCGCGTTCGTCGCTCTCGGTGTCGCGCCGCTCCTGCTCGCGATGATCGGCTCGACCCTCGCGTCGTTCTGACCCCTGCACAGGCCGCCCCGCACTCTCGCCTCCTCGAGTGCCGGTCTCCCGAGATCGCCGGCGAGACGACTGGCCAAGACTGGACCTGCCCGTGCCCCGAACCCGCGACAGCGGAGATAAAGAGGTACGCGATGCGACGGACGACGCGATGGATGGCCGAGCGGTTCCGAGACCAGACAGGAGCCGCGACGGCGGAGTACGCGATCGTCATCATGGCGGCGGTCGGGTTCGCCGGACTGCTCGTCGTGATCCTCCGCTCGGGCGAGGTGCAGGCGATCCTGACCGACCTCGTGCAGCGCGCGCTCAACTCGGCGGGATGACGCGCATGCTCCGCGGCGAGCGGGGGAGCGCGACGGCAGAGCTCGCGGTGGCGTTCCCGGCGGTGCTCGGGGTGCTCGCTCTCCTCCTCGGAGGCGTGCAGGTCGCCGCGCTGCAGGTGCGGGTGCAGGATGCCGCCGCCGACGCCGCGCGGGCGCTCGGCCGCGGAGATGGCGCGGGGGTCGTGCGGTCCCGACTCGCGGCGCAGGTTCCCGGCGCGACGCTGAGCACGTGGATCGACGGTGAGCTGCGCTGCGTGCGGGTGGAGGTCGCGCCGGCGGGGCCGGTCGCCGCGCTCGGGCTGAGGGCGGGGGCCGGCGCGTGCGCGCTCGACGACGGCGGGTGAGTCGACGACCGCGGCTGGCCTTCGGCGGCGAGCGCGGGTCGGGTGGCGTGCTCGCGCTCGCCCTGCTCGCTGTCCTCACCGTCGTCGCGCTCGCCGCGGTCGGGATAGGGGCGGCGCTCGCCGCCCGTCAGCGGGTCGTCGCCGCCGCGGACGCCGGAGCCCTCGCGGCCGCCGACACGGCGCTCGGCATCCATCCGGGCATCCCGGGCGCCGTCGCCGCCGAGGTCGTCGCGGCGCACGATGCGACCCTCGTGAGCTGCGAGGTCGACGGGGTCATCGCGACGGTCGAGGCGCGTGCGACGATCATCGGGGTCGGGGTGAGCATCCGGGCACGGGCCGGTCCGCCACGCTGACGGCGACGGGGACTGCCAGCCCGCGCCGTCGCCGTGTGTGTATGGTGTGCCACGGAAAAGAGGAGAGAAGTGCCCGAGTCGAAGTCAGCCGGCCGCAAGCTGGTCATCGTCGAGTCGCCCACCAAGGCGAACACGATCCGGCAGTACCTCGGCGACGGCTATGAGGTGCTCGCCTCCGTCGGCCACATCCGCGACCTCATCGAGCCGAAGAACCTCCCGCCGGAGCTCAAGAAGGGCTCGCTCGGCAAGTTCTCGATCGACGTCGAGAACGACTTCACTCCTTATTACGTGGTGAGCGACGCGAAGAAGAAGACCGTCGCCGATCTCAAGAAGGCGCTCAAGGGTGCCGACGAGCTCTACCTCGCCACTGATGAAGACCGCGAGGGCGAGGCCATCGCGTGGCACCTCCTCGAGGAGCTCAAGCCCAAGGTCCCCGTGAAGCGCATGGTGTTCCACGAGATCACCCAGGAGGCGATCCAGCGGGCGCAGGAGAACACCCGCGACATCGACACCGCGCTCGTCGACGCGCAGGAGACCCGCCGCATCCTCGACCGGCTCTACGGCTTCGAGGTCAGCCCGGTGCTCTGGCGCAAGGTCGGACCCGGTCTCTCGGCCGGCCGCGTGCAGTCCGCCGCGACCCGCCTCGTCGTCGACCGCGAGCGCGAGCGCCTCGCCTTCGTCTCCGCCGTCTACTGGGACCTCGCCGCCGAACTCGGCGAGAAGACCCAGACGTTCGACGCGAAGCTCGCCCGGCTCGACGGCAAGCGCGTCGCGTCCGGCCGCGACTTCGACGACCGCGGGCAGCTCACGAGTGACGCGGTCGCGCTCGACGAGGCCGCCGCCGAGAAGCTCGCGTCGGCCCTCCGCGCCGACACCGCGCGCTTCACCGTCACCAACCTCGAGACCAAGCCGTACACGCGTCGTCCCGCGGCGCCGTTCACGACGTCGACGCTCCAGCAGGAGGCCGCGCGCAAGCTGCGCTTCTCAGCCCGCCAGACGATGTCGGTCGCGCAGGGGCTGTACGAGAACGGCCACATCACCTACATGCGCACCGACTCGCCGAACCTGTCGCAGCAGGCGATCGACGCGGCACGCACGCAGGCGGCGCAGCTCTACGGCGCCGACACCGTGCCCGAGAAGCCCCGTGTGTATCAGGGCAAGAGCAAGAACGCGCAGGAGGCCCACGAGGCCATCCGGCCGGCCGGGGATGTCTTCAAGACCCCGTCCGAGCTGAGCACGGTGCTGCGCGGCAACGACTTCAAGCTGTACGACCTCATCTGGAAGCGCACCGTCGCGTCGCAGATGGCGGATGCTCGCGGCTCGACGGCGTCGGTCACGATCGCCGGCGCCACCGCGGATGCCGGCACGGCCGAGTTCACGGCGTCCGGCACCGTCATCACCTTCCGCGGCTTCCTCGCCGCCTACGAGGAGGGCAAAGACGAGGCACGCGACCCGGAGTCGAAGGACGCCGACGAGGAGAAGCGACTGCCGAACCTCACCGTCGGGCAGGAGCTGCCGCTCCAGAGCCTCGAGGCGAAGGGCCATGAGACGAGCCCGCCTCCGCGCTACACCGAGGCGAGCCTCGTGAAGACGCTCGAAGAACTGGGCATCGGGCGCCCGTCGACGTTCGCGTCGATCATCTCGACGATCATCGACCGCGGCTACGTCACCCCACGCGGCCAGGCGCTCGTGCCGAACTGGATCGCATTCAGCGTCATCCGGCTGCTCGAAGACCACTTCGCCGACCTCGTCGAGTACGACTTCACCGCCGAGATGGAGGAAGACCTCGACCGCATCGCGGGCGGCGAGGAAGACCGCGTCGGCTGGCTGACGGGCTTCTACTTCGGCAACGACACCCACCGGGGCCTGCGCACCGTCGTCGACAACCTCGGCGAGATCGACGCGCGCGACATCAACTCGGTGCAGCTCGCCGACGGCATCACGCTGCGCATCGGCAAGTACGGCCCCTACCTCGAGACCCCCGATCCCGACTCGACCGACGGCACCCCTCGTCGCGTCAACGTGCCGCAGGATCTCGCGCCCGACGAGCTCACGACCGCGAAGGCGCGCGAGCTCATCGACGCGCCGGTCGTCGGCGACCGGATCCTCGGGGTGAACCCGGAGAACGGCAAGCAGATCGCGGCGAAGGACGGCCGCTACGGCCCCTACGTCACCGAACTCGAGCCCGAGCCGGAGCCCACGCCCGAGCCGGAGCCTGCGGTCGACCCGAAGACCGGCGAAGTGACGACACCCAAGAAGAAGCCGGCCAAGAAGCCGGCCGCGGTGAAGCCGCGCACGGCATCCCTCTTCAAGACGATGGATCCGCAGACGGTCGACCTCGAGACGGCGCTCAAGCTGCTGAGCCTGCCGCGCGTCGTCGGGCAAGACCCGGAGACCGGCGTCGACATCACGACGCAGAACGGCCGCTACGGCCCGTACCTGAAGAAGGGCACCGACTCGCGTTCGCTCGAGTCGGAAGACCTGATCTTCGATCTCACCCTCGAGAAGGCACTCGAGATCCTCGCGCAGCCGAAGTACGGCGCCGCCCGCACCTCGAGCGCGCTCAAGGAGTTCGACGCCGACCCCGAGTCGGGCAAGCCGATCCGCATCCGTGACGGCCGCTTCGGCGCCTACGTCACCGACAGCATCACGAACGTCACCATCCCGCGGGGTGAGGACATCGAGTCGATCGACTTCGAACGGGCCGTGCAGATGCTCGCCGACAAGCGTGCGAAGGGTCCGGTCGTCAAGAAGAAGGCGCCCGCCCGTCGCACCGCCCCCGCGAAGAAGAAGTAGCTCGGCGGTCGAGTAGCGCGCAGCGCGTGTCGAGACCGGTGGTCCGGGATACGGTGAGCAGGTGAGCTGGGACGACCTGACCGGGCAGGCCGAAGCCGTGGCGACGCTCCGCGCGGCGGCGGCCGGCGACGGCCTCACCCACTCGTGGCTGATCACCGGCCCGCCCGGCTCCGGTCGCTCCGTCATCGCCTACGCCTTCGCGGCTGCCCTCATCGCGCGCCCGGGCGACGAGGCCGAGACCGAGGCGCAGGTCGCGGCCCGCACGCATCCCGACCTCGGCGTGCTCACCACCGAGGGGGTCACCATCCTGCGCAAGGCGGTCAAAGACATCGTCGCGTCGAGCCAGTTCTCGCCGTCGGTCGGTCGCTATCGCGTGATGGTCATCGAAGACGCCGACCGCATGGCCGAGCTGTCGAGCAACGTGCTGCTCAAAGCGCTCGAGGAGCCGCCGCCGCGCACGATCTGGATCCTCTGCGCCCCGAGCGACGCCGACCTGCTGCCGACGGTGCGTAGTCGCGTGCGCACCGTGCGGCTGCGCGTGCCGGGTGTCGACGAGGTCGCCGAACTCATCTCCCGCCGCGACGGTGTGAGCCTGCCCGAGGCGGCGCGCGCGGCACGTGAGGCGCAGAGCCACGTCGGGATGGCGCATCGCCTCGCGACGAACGCCGAGGCGCGGGCGCGGCGGGCCCGCACCCTCCAACTCGCGCTCGGCATCCGCAGCGTGTCCGGTGCCGTGCTCGCGGCCGCCGAACTGCTCGAGGTGGCGACCGCCGACGCGAAGGCGATCACCGAGGAGCGCGACGCCGAAGAGCGCGCGAGCGCGCTCCGCTCGCTCGGCATCGAGCCCGGGGCGACGGTGCCGCCGGCGCTGCGCGCGCAGCTCAAGTCGCTCGAAGAAGACCAGAAGCGTCGGTCGACCCGCTCGCTGCGCGACGGGCTCGACCGCATCCTCGTCGACCTGCTGTCGCTCTACCGCGACGTGCTCATGCTGCAGCTCGACGCCGGCATCGATCCGGTCAACCTGGCCATCTACTCCGAGCTCGAGGTCGCCGCGCGCGCGTGCACGCCGACCGACACCCTCACGACCCTCGACGCGATCACCACCGCGCGAACGCGCATCGAAGGCAACGTCGCCCCGGCCCTCGCGCTCGAGGCGATGCTCGTGACCGCGGTCCGTGCGGCGCCCGCACCCTCTGGAAAGGCCTGATATGACGCGCACCCGCTCGGCGGCGCTGCTCCTCGTCGCGATCGTCGTGACCACGATGCTGACCAGCTGTCTGCAGTGGTTCGCCCCGCCGTCGACGGGTGGCTCGACGTCGACGCCGACGGGGGAGCGGGTCGACGCCGACCTGCAGGAGTACTACGACCAGGTTCTGCGCTGGACGCCGTGCGGCAACGGGATGCAGTGCACGACGGCTCGTGCGCCGATGGACTGGGCGAATCCGCAGGATGCCGAGATCGAGCTCGCGCTCGTGCGCCAACCCGCGACGGGCGCGAAGCTCGGTTCGCTGCTGATCAATCCCGGCGGCCCCGGCGGCTCCGGGTACGACTTCGTGCTCGACAGCGTCGACTACGGCACGAGCGACGACCTCCAGGAGCGCTACGACATCGTCGGGTTCGACCCTCGCGGCGTCGGCCGGTCGTCGGCGGTCTCCTGCTACGACGACCCCGCGTTCCTCGACGAGTTCAACTACGGCGACGGCACCATCACCGACGTGGGGGAGCCCGGCTCCGACAGCTGGATCGCCGAGAACGAGCGGTCGGCCGCCGAGTTCGCGGCGAGTTGCCTCGAGCACACCGGACCGCTGCTGCAGTTCGTCGACACGATCAGCGCCGCGCGCGACATGGATCTGCTGCGCGCCGTTCTCGGCGACGAGAAGCTCAACTTCCTCGGCTACTCCTACGGAACGTTCCTCGGTGCCACCTACGCCGACCTCTACCCGCAGAAGACGGGTCGCCTCGTGCTCGACGGCGCGCTCGACCCGGCGACGAGCGACTTCGACGTGACCAAGACGCAGGCGGTGGGATTCGAGAGCGCCTTCCGCGCCTACCTCGCCGACTGCGTCACGCGCGACGAGTGCCCGTTCGCGGGCTCGACGGTCGACGAGGCGATGGTCGAGACCGGCGCGCTGCTCACCCGGCTGCAGACCGCGCCGCTTCCGGGTGCGGACGGGCGGCTGCTCTGGCAGGGCACGATGTTCACGGCGATCATCCTGCCGCTCTACAGCCAGGACAACTGGCCCTTCCTCGACGACCTGTTCACCGAGGTGTCGGCAGGTGAGACGGCGACGGCGTTCTTCCTCGCCGACGCCTACAACGGGCGCAACTCCGACGGTACGTATCTCGACAACTCGACCGAGGCGTTCATCTCGATCAACTGCCTCGACTACGTGAGCGAGACGTCGAACGACGCGATGAGGGCCGAGGCCGTGCTGCTCGCGGAGGCGGCGCCGATCTTCGGCCCGGTGATGTCGTACGGCGGCTCGCTCTGCAAGTCGTGGCCGTTCCCGGCGACCCGTGAGCGCGTCGCGATCGCCGCCGAGGGTTCGGCCGACATCCTCGTGGTCGGCACAACGAACGACCCGGCGACCCCGTACATCTGGGCGGTGCAGCTCGCCGACCAGCTCGCGAACGGGCACCTCGTCACGTACGAGGGCGAAGGTCACACGGCCTACACGGCGGGTGACCCGTGCGTTCTCGCTGTCGTCGATGCGTACTTCATCGACGGTACGGTTCCTCCCACCGATCCGATGTGCTGACCTTCGGTGGTCGAGCGGCGCCGCCCCTCCTCCCTCGGTGGTCGAGTAGCGCGCAGGCGCGTGTCGAGACCGGTGTGCAAGTTTGCAGCCTGTGCAATAAACTGACCGGGTGACCTCCCCCGAGCTCGGCCTCCGCGAGCGCAAGCGACTCGCGACGCGGCTTGCCATCCAGCGCGCGGCCCTGAGCGTGGTGCGCGAGCGCGGACTCGACGGTGCGACCGTCGACGAGATCGCCCGCATCGCCGACGTCTCGCCGCGCACCTTCTTCAACTACTTCCCGACGAAAGAGGATGCGATCCTCGGCGACGTGCCCACGCTCGACGGAAACCCCGAGGTGGAGTGGTTCATTGCCGACCGCGGACCGATCCTGCGCGGCCTCGGGCGCGTCATCGTCGACAGCTCCACGCGGCTGCTGAGCGACCCCGAGCTGCTCATGGAGCGGCGCGCGATCACGAAGTTGCACCCCGAGCTCGGCGTGCGGCGGATGGCGACGGTGCACCGCTTCGAGCAGGAGCTCACCGAGATCGCCGAACGACGGCTGCGCGCCGAGCATCCGGAGCTGGCGGACGCCGACGTCGCCGCGCGGGGACGACTCGTCGCGCTCACCGCCTTCGCCTTCATCCGGCACGCCTGGTTCGCCTGGCTCGAGCACCCCGAGGACTCCGCCGGGCTGCCCGAGTTGGTCGATCACGCGTTCGCCCTGGGAATCGAACTGGTCAGGTCGTCGCACCCGGCCCACGTCGGCTAAACTGCTTCCCGGCCCTCGTGGCCAGGCCGCCTTAGCTCAGCTGGCAGAGCGATTCACTCGTAATGAATAGGTCGTGGGTTCGATTCCCACAGGTGGCTCCAGAAAACCCCTGGTCTACCGGGGGTTTCTCTGGTTTCCGGGCGCCGATCGGTTCGGCGTGGGACAGCCGTGGGACAGAGGCGACTCCAACAGGCTCCGATAGAGATGCTCTTGGCCGGGTTCACTGCAAGTAAATAAGTCGAGGCAAGTTCGGTCAGGGGCTGGGAGATGTCGGCTTCGATCGGCCCAGGAACTGCCCAGCAAAGAGCTTTCCCTTCGCGAGGCGATCTCGCGCGGAAGCGGTCTTTCGCATCTCCCGTGTGAACGCCTTTCTGAGATCGCCGAGTGAAGCAGCGACTTCTGCTGCAGTGACGACGTGGGCCACGTCTCCGAGGCCGAGCACGTGTTCCGCCGCTGATGGCGAGTATCCGAGGCGGCGTCGAACGATGTCCGCCGCGACCAGGAATCGAGAGTCGTTCTTCTCGCTGGTCGTCATTCCTGGTGTCGCTGACAAGAACCCGTCCACAAGGCGCTGAGCTCGAATCGCCCAGGGGTAGACCTCGACCTTCGCGTGAGTGGCGAACACGGTGCCGTACTGAGTGTCGTCACTCAGGTAGTCACCGGGGCGCGCGCGGGCATCGTCCGGCTTGCCCAAGACGATCGCGAGCATCGCCTGCGTGAGCGCTTTCACCCCTACGATCTTCGCGCGCGGCTTTCCCACGTTCCGGTAGTAGTTACGGCGACGGTCATAGAAGAGCCCCTCCGTCAGCATGTGACGGTCGATCAGAAGTTGGACTTCGTCCGTGGCCCTCAGGCTCTCTTCCTTGACCGGCGTCTGGCGGTTGGTCGCGCGAATGACCTTATTGACGGTTGGCGGGTCGTTCGACTCGATGATCCGGACCAAGACATGACGGGCAAGTGCCGGATTCTTAGCGTCAGCTTCGCTGAGCGAGTCGTAGATCGTCCTGGACGTCTGCAGCCCGTTCACGATCTGAACGTCGTCAAGCGCAAAGGTCTTGCCTTGCGACGACGCATTTGAGCAGATGACGGTTACGCCGTTGTTCAACCACCAAAACTCAGGCGCGCTCGCATCCGCTAGCCCGTCGCTGATCTCCTTGTTGACGCTCGCGTTCGCTCCCTCGTGGTGGCGGACGTTCCCCTCAAACAAGTAGTCGCGGTACGAGCCGTCGGATTCGTCAGTGATGAAGGCCAGATAGTCCTTCAGCGTGACGAGGCACACGTAGCTTCGTTCGCCGTCGGGAGTCTCGTGCGCGAACGACTCGGTCACGCGGAGTTCTGATCCGTAGTTCGGGGTCTCCTTGAGCGTGTCCCAAATCTCTTCTGCGCCAAGCAGCCGAACGGTTGGCGTCCCGATCGAGAGCTCGTCTTTGATCAGTCTTTCGAGAGCTCGAGACTTCGCATTGACCGCAGCCGCCACGCCGGATGTCTCGCCGATCGAGACGTAAGCGAAGTTCACACTCGCTTCTGGGTGTACTCGCCGCAGCGCGACCAGGGCGTCGCGGAACTCAAAGATGCGATCAAGAATCGTGGACGAGTAGCCGTCGGCCTCGAGTTGAGCCCGCGTCTTTTGCAGATCGAGCAGATCGCGTAGCCCGTCGGTCACCGTCACGAACGTGCCCGACTTGAAGCTCTTCTCCTCCTTGGCCTGCACGATCCAGAGAGAAAGCGAGGCCCCGCGATAGGCGGCGCCTGGGACAAAGCCGGCGCTTAGGACCTCGTGCTCGTCGGTTACGAGTTCTTGATTGAGGAATACGTACGCGGAGTCGATGCCCCCGTCGCCGCCCTTGTCGGTGAGGCCCGCTTCGATCTCATCGGGAGTTAAGTCGAGGTGCTTCAAGGCGGCCTCGCTCGCAAGGATGTCGAACACCTTGCTCCGAGCCGTCGGTGTCGCGAGCTCCGCGATCCGCGCTTCCATTTCCGCGTTCACGATAGTGAGGTAGTTCGACATTGGGCGCCCCCTCGGGTTGGGTGCGCACAGTATGGCGGATCGGCACGGGCGTGGGACAGATATGGGACAAAGTGCTACTCCAACGCACTCCATGGTGCTGCACACCCAAGCCGCCCCTCGGCCGAAACCGCCTGGTCAGACCCCAATAGACTCGCAGTACCGCCAATGCCTCGGGCCGCGAGAACGGTCGTCGCCCTCGCTCGTAATGAATAGGTCGTGGGTTCGATTCCCACAGGTGGCTCCAGACGTTTACCACAGGTGGCTCCAGACAGACGTCCAGACGGCTCTCAGCCACCCGGAATCCATCCGTAAGCAGTCCGGGTGCCCCCAGTTCGCGGGGAGACCTTGCGTTTTCGGGACTTTAGGCCTTGTCACGGCCGAATTGGGGGCGTAACTTCCCCACTACGGCGCATGATGCGCCCGCCGGTCCGGGGGGATCGGTGATCCGTTCCGGGGGGAACGGATGGGGTCGGGGGGCCCGAATCATGAAGCGAACGATTTTCCTGGGGGCCGTCTTCACGACGGTGATGGTGCTCGTGCTGCCGTTCGTCGGCGGCGGTGGGCCGTCCTTCCTCACGCCCGCCAACGCGTCCGCTTCGTCGGCGAGCAGCCCCGCTGTCGCCGCCGCTCTCTTCACCGACACGTCCGGACCCGCGCTCGCCGCGGCCGTGACGTCGATCGACGTCGAGGCTGCCGCTGAGGCCGCTCTCAACGTCGACACCGAGCACCTCGCGCAGAAGCCCGTGCCGAAGCCGCTCCCGCCCGTCTCGGCGGCCGGCCGCGCCAGCGGCACCCAGGAGCGCCGTGCCGCGCTCGAGGCGCAGGGCCTCTCCTGCCCCGGAAACGTCGGCGGCGGGGTCGGTGGAGCTCCCGGTCGTGTCTCCGGGGGCGGTGTGCAGGGCACCACGAGCGACGACCTGGCCTCGTTCGCGGCCAACTACAACTCGATCCGCGTCGCCAACTGCCTGCACCCCGTGCCGATGTCGAACTTCCGCTACGACTCCTGCATGGAGGATCGCCTCTTCTGGATGGCCGAGGACCCGAGCACCGACCCCGCGAGCGCGTGGGGCCACATGGGATCGGTCCGCAGTGACGGCGTTCCGTCTTACGGCTGCGACGGCAACCTCGCCGGCGGCTCGGGCAACACCGGGGCCACGGTCGCCCAGAAGTGGTGGAACTCCACCGCGCACCGCAACTCGCTCTACCGCCCGTCGGTGACGGGACCGGTCGGGGGCGTGTGCATCTACTTCGCGATGACCCACGGCGGCGTGCCGAATGAGCCGTACAGCTTCACCCGCGCGGCAGCGCGCTGGGGCGGCTGCTAGACGACTTCCCCCACGGCGTCGGAGGTCTCTCGCACGCCGCATCCGGAACGGGTCCGGATGCGGCGGGTGTGAGGCCTCCGGCGTCGTGGCGGACCGACGGTCCTCCCGGCGGCAGCGCCGTATCATCGACGGGTGACCGACGAGCAGCCGATGTCGCGCCGCGCGGCCCGCGAAGCAGCGGCGTCCGCCCCGCGTCGCGGCGCACGGACGAAGCCCGTGAAGGCCTCCCCGACCGCCCCCGGCGATCCCGAGGGCGAGGCGCCGAAGGGCGGCCTCGGTGCCCTTTTCGCGAAGAACCGGATGGCGTGGCTGGCCGGGGCGCTCGCCATCGTCTTCGTGCTGCTCGGCACCGGTGCGGTCTTCGCCGGCGTCACGGTCGGCTCCCAGGCGGCACCGGCACCGACCACCACCCCCACCGCGGACCCCCGTCCCGTTCCGACGGGTGAGCTCGTCGCGAGCCGTCTGCGCACGTGCTCCGTCGCAGGCCCCGCCGCGGACCCCATCCTGATGAGCCTCATCGGTCAAGTCGTTCGAGCCGACACGGGTGAGGTGCTCTTCGATCGCGCGGGTGAGACGCCGACACGCACCGCGAGCACGCTCAAGATCCTCACCGCCGCGGCGGCCGTTGCCGTCCTCGGGCCGGACTACCGCATCCGCACCTCGGTGTACGCGGGGTCTGCGCCGGGGTCGATCGTGCTCGTCGGTCGGGGCGACGCGACGCTCCACGACCCGTCGAAGGGCGGCACCGTGTATGCGGGGGCGCCGAGCATCGCCGACCTCGCGACGCAGACGCTCGCGAGCTACACGGGCGACCCCATCACGAGCATCGTGCTCGACGCGAACTACTGGTCACCCGCCGACAAGTGGGACTCGTCGTGGAATCGCTCGGAGCAGACCCGCGGCTACCACTCCGAGGTCACGGCACTGCAGGTCGATGGCGACCGTGCGAACCCGGGGGCGCAGGACAGCCCGCGCAGCACCGACCCGGTCGGCCGCGCCGGGCAAGCGTTCCTCAACGCCCTCCTCGCGGCCGACTCCGAAGGAAAGATCGACCCCTCCGTCACCATCTCGACCGGTTCCGCCGTCAACACGTCGTCGCCGCTCGCGGAGGTGCAGTCGGCCCCGCTGCGCGATCTCATCCGGTACATGCTCCTCGTGAGCGACAACACTCTCGCCGAGATGCTCGCGCGCATCACCTCGAAGGAGTCGGCGCTCAACGGGTCGGCCGCCTCGCTGCAGCAGGCGATTCCGAGCGCGCTCTCGACGTTCGGCATCCCGGGTGCCGGGCTGACGATCCGCGACGGCTCGGGACTCAGCGACCTCAACGCCGTACCCGCGTCGACGATGAACGCCCTCATCCGCGCCATCACCTCGGGCGGGCCCAATCTCGACGTCGTGAGCGCCGGAATGCCGATCGCCGGTCAGTCGGGAACCCTCGCCGGTCGCTTCACCGGCGACAACGCGGTCGCTCGCGGCGCGGTCGTCGCCAAGACCGGCTGGATCGACACGTCGTACTCTCTCGCCGGCTGGATGACGGCCAGCGACGGGACGGTGCTCGCCTTCACGTTCTACGCCGTGGGCGAGGGGATCGACCGGGCGGCACGCACCTCGCTCGACACCCTTGCGACGGCGGTCTGGGCCTGCGGCGACAACCTCTCCAACAACTGACGACTTCAGGAAGGACGGTGTCGCGATGCGCGCCCTCTTCATCATCGACGTGCAGAACGACTTCACGGAGGGCGGCGCCCTCGGGGTCGACGGCGGAGCCGCGGTCGCGGAGGGCATCACGGAGTACCTCCGCGCGCATCCCGACACCTACGACCTCGTGTTCGCGAGCCGCGACTGGCACGACGGCGACAACGACAACGGCGGTCACTTCGCCGTCGGCGCGCCCGACTTCGTCGAGACCTGGCCCCTGCACTGCGTCGCGGGAACCCCGGGCGCGGAGTATCACCCTGCCCTCGACGTGAGCCTCGTCGACGTGCACGTGAAGAAGGGCCAGGGCCGTCCGGCGTACTCGATCTTCGAGGGCACGACCGACGACGGGGAGGACCTCATCGACGTCCTCGACGAGAAGGGTGTCGACGAGGTCCACGTGGCCGGCATCGCCACCGACTACTGCGTGCTCGCCTCCGCGCGCGACGCGCTGGATGCCGGACGCGAGGTCACGGTGCTCACCGACCTCGTCGCGGGGGTGGCTCCCGAGTCGTCGCGCGCCGCCCTGGGCGAGCTCGTCGCCGCGGGAGCCGAGCTGCTCGCGACCGACACTTCGCCCGAATGACTGCTGCCGCGCGGCCCCGCGCCCTCGTCGTGCGGGGCGGCTGGGACGGGCACGCCCCCGTCGCGGCGACCGAGCTCTTCGTGCCGTTCCTCGTCGCGAACGGCTTCGAGGTGCGGATCGAGGAGGGCCCCGAGGTCTACGCCGATGCCGCCGAGTTGGCGCGCACCGACCTCATCGTGCAGAGCGTCACGATGTCGGAGATCGCCCCCGAGCAACTCGCCGGGCTGATCGCGGCCGTCGCGAACGGCACCGGTCTCGCCGGCTGGCACGGTGGCATCGCCGACTCCTTCCGCAACTCGTCGGATTACCTGCACCTCATCGGCGGCACGTTCGCCACCCACCCGGCGCGCGCCCCCGAGGATCGCCCGGGCGGCGCCGAGGACAACTATCTGCGCTACCGCGTCGAGTTCACCGAGCTCGGCCGCACGCATCCGATCACCGCGGGTCTCGACGACTTCGAGCTCGAGACCGAGCAGTACTGGGTGCTGCACGACGACCTCATCGACGTGCTGGCCACGACGACCCACCCGACGCGACCCTGGCATCCCTGGCACCGCCCCGTGACGTCGCCCGCGGTCTGGACGCGCGAGTGGGGCCGCGGGCGCATCGTCGTCGCCACCCCGGGCCACAGTGTCGATGTGCTGCAGCACCCGACTGTGACGACCATCGTCGAGAGGGGGATACTGTGGGCGAGCCGCACGGCGTCGGGATCGTAGGGCTGGGCAGCATCTCCGCCCAGTACCTGAGCACCCTCGCCCGGTACCACGCGCTGCACGTCGTCGCGGTCGCCGATCTCGACACCGCTCGCGCGTCCGAGGTCGCGACGACGTTGGGCGCGGAGGCGCTCGATGCCGACGCGCTCGTCGCGCATCCCGGGGTGCAGACGGTGCTCAACCTCACCATCCCGGCGGCCCACGCCGACATCGCCCTGCGTGCGATCGCCGCAGGCACGGCGGTCTACGGTGAGAAGCCGCTCGCCGCGACGTTCGCCGACGCCGAGCGGGTCATGGCATCGGCCGCCGCCGCGGGGGTGGGGGTGGGATGCGCTCCCGACACGGTGCTCGGAACGGGCACGCAGACCGCACGCGGCGTCGTCGACGCGGGCCGGATCGGCACACCGGTCTTCGCGACCGCGACGATGGTGACGCCCGGACATGAGGCCTGGCATCCCAATCCCGACTTCTACTACCGCGAGGGCGGCGGCCCGCTGCTCGACATGGGGCCGTACTACGTCTCGTCGCTCGTGCAGATCCTCGGGCCGGCGGTCTCGGTCACCGGCCGCTCGAGCCGCCTGCGCGATACCCGCACGATCGCGAGCGGACCCCGCGCCGGAGAGGTGGTGCCGGTCGAGATCGACACCCACGTGACGGGTGTCATCGAGCACGCGAACGGCGCCCTGTCGACGATCACGACGAGCTTCGACGGCGTCGCGACGACGGCGGCGCCGATCGAGATCCACGGCACCGAGGGCTCGCTCACGGTGCCCGACCCCAACGGCTTCGGCGGTGACGTGAGACTGCGGTCGCGGGGCTCGGAGTGGGAGACGGAGCCGCCCGCGTTCGGCTACGTCGACGCCGGCCGGGGAGTCGGTCTGCTCGACTTCGTCGGCACGGCCGAGGGCTCGACGCCGCGGGCGAGCGGCGCGATGGGGCTGCATGTGCTCGAGATCATGACGGGCCTGCTGCGTTCCGCCGAGGAAGGTCGCACGATCACCCTCACGACCACCGTCGAGCGCCCGCCGATCGTCCCCTTCACCTCGGCGGTCGGGCAGAATGGAACCACCACCCCGGGAAAGGACGCCTGATGGCCGCACAACTCCTCATGGTCGCCGCCGTCATCGGCGCCATCGTCATCGCCGTCCTCTTCACGATCACCGTCTTCTTCGGCGGCCTCTGGGGCTGAGGGTTTTTACGACTTAGTTGCACATTGCTCCGTCTTCCGGCAGCAATCTGCAACTGGGAGGACGTCGGCGAGGCTCGGCGCGTCGTCAGCGCGCCGGGGTGCGGGCGAGGTCGTCCGAGATGGCGGATGCTGCCGCGAGCAGGTCGGGGAGCAGCCGCTGCGCCTGCGCCACGGCATCCTCATCGGTCGACGGCATCGACACGTTGATCGCCGCGACGACCGCCGACCCGCGCCGCACGGGGGCCGCGAGGGCGCGGAGGCCGTGCTCGAGTTCGCCGTCGACGAGCGACCAGCCCTGCTCTGCGACGCGGTCGAGTTCGGCCCGCAGTTCACCCTCGGCCACCACCGTCCGCGGGGTGAACGGTTCCGCCGCGAAACCCTCGAAGTAGGTGTCAAGCCCGGAGGCGTCGAGCGAAGCAAGCAGAACCCGCCCCATCGACGTCGGATACGCCGGGAACCTCGTGCCGATCGTGATGCCCACCGACATGATGCGCCGGGTGGGCACGCGGGCGACGTAGACGATGTCGCGGCCGTCGAGCACCGAGGCGGAGGACGACTCACCCGTCGCACGCGAGAGCGTCTCGAGGTGGGGCAGCGCGATCTCGGGCAGCGACTGCGCCGACAGATACGAGAACCCCAGCTCGAGCACGCGCGGCGTGAGCGAGAAGTCGCGGCCGTCGGTGCGCACGTAACCCTCGGTCTCGAGGGTGAGCAGAAAACGGCGGGCGGATGCGCGGGTCATCCCCGTCGCGCGCGCCACGTCGGAGAGCGACTGCCGCGGCGTCTCCGCCGTGAAGGAGCGGATGACCGCGAGCCCGCGGGCGAGCGATTGGACGTAGGTGCTGCCGTCCGGTTCGGGCACTACCGCTCCCTCTTCCTCAGCGCTTTCAGCGCTCGAGCACGATCGCGAGACCCTGGCCGACGCCGATGCAGATCGTGACGACGGCGACGCCGCCACCCCGGCGGGCCAGCTCGTGCGACGCGCGCGCGATGAGCCGACCGCCCGACGCCCCGAGCGGATGCCCGATCGCGATCGCGCCGCCGTGGATGTTGAGCTTCTCGGGGTCGAGTTCGGGCCAGAGCTTCAGGCACGCGAGGGTCTGCGACGCGAACGCCTCGTTGAGCTCGACGAAGTCGACCTCGGCCCATGTGCGACCCGCGCGCGCGAGGG
Organism: Pseudolysinimonas sp.; assembly: GCF_057350545.1. NCBI lineage: Bacteria > Bacillati > Actinomycetota > Actinomycetes > Micrococcales > Microbacteriaceae > Pseudolysinimonas > Pseudolysinimonas sp. The sequence goes on from NZ_JBMRCP010000052.1 coordinate 19,192, forward strand.
CCCGGTTCGCGGCCTCGACGGGCGCGACACCGAAGAACTGCGGCTCGTTGCCCGCCACCCCGCGCCCGGCGATGCGCGCGAGCGGCTCACCCGGCAGGACCCCCTCGGCACCGAGGAGCACCATCGAGGAGCCGTCGTTGAGCGGCGACGAGTTGCCGGCCGTCACCGAGCCGTCCTCGGCGAACACGGGCTTGAGTCCTGCGAGCACCGCGGCGGTGGTGTCGGCGCGCAGCGCCTCATCCCGCACGAGGTCGATGCCCGGCACCGCGACGATCTCGCCGTCGAACACGCCGGCATCCCACGCGGCGGCGGCACGCTGGTGCGACCGGGCGGCGAAGGCATCCTGCTCGTCTCGCGTCACGGAGTACTTCTCGGCCAGCAGCTCGGCGGACGACCCGAGCGGGATGGTCCACTCCTTCGGCATCTTCGGGTTGACCATGCGCCAGCCGAGGGTCGTGCCGTGCAGGGTCTCGTTGCCGGTCGGGTAGGGCTTCTCGGGCTTGAGCATCACGAACGGTGCGCGGCTCATCGACTCGACGCCGCCGGCGACCATGACGCTCGCGTCGCCCGTCTCGATCGCGCGGGACGCTTGGATGGCGGCATCCAGCCCCGATCCGCACAACCGGTTGGTGGTGCTCCCCGGCACGCCGACGGGCAACCCCGCGAGCAGCACGGCCATACGCGCGACATCGCGGTTGTCTTCGCCGGCCTGGTTGGCATCCCCGAGGATGACGTCATCGATGCGCGCGGGGTCGAGATCCGGATGCCGGTCGAGCAGCGCGCGCAGGGTCGACGCGGCGAGGTCGTCGGGTCGCATCCCCGCGAGCGACTTGCCGTACTTCCCGAACGGCGTCCTGACGGCGTCGTACACCCACGCGGCGGTCACACTTCTCCCTCTCGGTCGTCGAGTAGGCCGCCCCGCGGCCGTGTCGAGACGCTCACAGCGTCAGTCGCAGTCCGGTGAGCTCGTTGAGCTCCTCCAGGGTCGTGTCGAAGAGGTCGATCACACGGGCGCCCCCCGGCCCCACGTCGATGACGGCGCGGTCGGTGTAGACGCGGGAGACGCATCCCTTGCCGGTCAAGGGGTACGAGCAAGCCGCCACCAGCTTGCTCGCACCGTCCTTGGTGAGCAGGTCGGTCATCACCCAGACCTGCTTGGCGCCGATCGCGAGGTCCATGGCGCCGCCGACGGCCGGGATCGCGTCGGGCTCCCCGGTGTGCCAGTTGGCGAGATCGCCGGAGGTCGACACCTGGAAGGCGCCGAGGACGCAGACATCCAGATGCCCGCCGCGCATCATCGCGAAGCTGTCGGCGTGGTGGAAGTAGGAGTGCCCCGGCTCGGCGATCACCGGGATCTTGCCCGCGTTGATGAGGTCGGGGTCGATCTCGTCTTGGTGGGCGGCCCGTCCCATCCCGAGGAGCCCGTTCTCGGTGTGCAGGGTCACCTCGCGCTCGGGCTTGAGGTGGTCGGCCACATGCACGGGCATGCCCATGCCGAGGTTCACCACAAGGCCGCTGTCGATGTCCTGGGCAGCGCGCCAGGCCATCTGCCGGCGATTGAGCGGTTTCATCATGCGGCTCCTTATGCGGCTCCCTGGGCGACGACGACGCGGTCGATGTAAATGCCGGGGCAGCCGACGCGATCGAACGGGATCGGCTCGGCGACGGTCTCGCGCACTTCGGCAACGACCGTCGATGCGGCCGTCGCCATCGCC